>NZ_RZOF01000300.1:0-7723 GCF_003998955.1 Mesorhizobium sp. M4B.F.Ca.ET.017.02.2.1
CTCCGGGAGCTAAGCTGTCGAAAATAGCTGACTCGGCGGCAATCATCACGCCGCTTTCTGGCGTTGCATCGGCCCAAATCCCGGAACCGACACAGACCATAACATGGGAGAATCGGGCCCCGTGCCTTCCAAGCGCTTTCTGCCCGATAACAATCAGCCGGCTCAACCAATCATGTTGATGAACGAACGCTATGTCGCCCACCTCGGAAAATGTGACGCCGGGAGGGATCGCCATTTAACGCCAATACGAGCGGCTTATGTAGGTGAGTGCAAGGCTTGTGAGAAACGCCACCAGCGCAACTGTCGCATAGATGAGGGCAGGGCTGGAAGTCGCGGCCGCTTCCGGCTTCAGGAGGGCGATGACCAGAGGATCGATTTTGCTGAACGCGTATCCGCTCAGAAATCCGTAAACGAGCTTTCCTAAGCTGGCAAACGCTTCGCGTTCACCATCCCCGTAAGGTGATATGAATATTCCGGCTGCCCATCCAAGGGATGCCCCGAGGGTGCCGCTGAGGAGACATGGGTAAAACAGTTCAGGCCTACTCGCATCGTAGTTCTTGGCGAACATAAAGAGGCATCCAAAAATCAGGATACTGGCGATCAAACCGACTATAAGATCTGAGCCATCGCCCCATTTTCCCCTTTCACGCCTGGCGCGCCGCTGATTGTCTGAGATCCTGGCGCGCTCATCTTCTGACAGTTGAGATGTCGACGGACTCGATAACTCAGCCATGACCCCCCTACGTCGTCTCCCGGTGGCCAGGCTTGCCTTGATCCAGCAATCAACGGCCTTGCTGCGTCACCCGCCGACGGAGCAGCTAGGGAAGACGATGCCTGCGGTTTCGGGGATTGATAAAGCGGCTTGAACGTCCTGAACAAGCGTTCAGATGGGATGCTACAGGTCAGCCCAGGAGTGCGAACGGTTTAGAAGAAGTGTGCGGACGGGCGGCGACGCGCTAGCCCGGTGATGACGACCCGAAAGCGACCGTTCTTCAGAAAGTAAACCGGCAGGGTCTGGTGATCGAGTGCTCCGGTTATTCCGATACGGCAAGAACATTTTCCGTTTTTTATGCCTGTAAGCGCGCCGGCCATTGACCCGATGTTTCGAGCATGTTTCTAATAGAGTGAGGGTGTAATCTCGGTAAGTATTTCAATTGGTAGTGTTTGAAATACTAGGGATGGGGGAAATGCCATGTCGGGGCAATATACGGCTCCGCCTGTTCGCCGGTTGCGGGTCTATGCCTTCGACCCGCAGGCTTCTACGTCGGCTGCGACTGCAGGCGTTAATGTTGCAACAATTAAAATACCTTGGGAGCAGAGCTGGGAGGAAGAAATTCAGCCCGGCCCCATCAATGACTAC
The DNA here is from genome assembly GCF_003998955.1 of Mesorhizobium sp. M4B.F.Ca.ET.017.02.2.1. Classification (NCBI taxonomy): domain Bacteria; kingdom Pseudomonadati; phylum Pseudomonadota; class Alphaproteobacteria; order Hyphomicrobiales; family Phyllobacteriaceae; genus Mesorhizobium; species Mesorhizobium sp. M4B.F.Ca.ET.017.02.2.1. Next base: position 1,361 of record NZ_RZOF01000300.1, read on the forward strand.
CTTGAAGTTATTGATATCGATCCGGTCAGCGGCCAATTTTATGAGCCGGTGGACCTCAATCACCCCTACCTCCTGGCTCAGGACGGCTTGGCCCCCTCGGAAGGCGATCCCCGCTTTCACCAGCAGATGGTGTTCGCCGTTGCAATGAAGACTATTCGAACTTTCGAACGGGCGCTTGGCAGGAGAGTCTTCTGGGCTCCGCGTCGCGTTCCCAACGGGCGAAAATACGAGCCGGTCTATAAATTGCGTATCTATCCCCATGCCCTTCGCGAGCCCAATGCTTATTACAGCCGGGAAAAGAAGGCCCTCCTGTTCGGCTATTTTCAGACGTCCGCGCACAGCGCCGGCGCCAAATGGGTGTTTACCGCGCTTTCGCATGACATCATCGTTCACGAGGTCACGCATGCTATCCTGGATGGACTTCACCGGCGGTTTGCTGAACCGACCAGCGTAGACAGCTTGGCGTTCCACGAAGCCTTTGCCGATATCGTCGCTCTGTTCTCACATTTTTCGCTTGAGGAAGCAGTCAGCGCCCAGATTGCGAAAGACGGCGGTAGCCTCGACAACCGCTCCCTCCTCAGCGGCCTCGCCCGGCAGTTCGGCGAGGCTACCGGCCGGGACGGAGCCCTTCGCGAGGCGATTGACGATCACAGTGGCGCTGCGCCCGTGATCTTGCGCGACGACATGACGGAGCCTCACGAACGCGGCGCGGTCCTGGTGGCGGCCGTTTTCGATGCTTTTCTGTCGATCTATGAGAACCGCACCGCTGATCTGCTCAGAATCGCCGGCATCAGACCCGGCATTGGTCCCGACCAGAACCTCCATCCAGACCTGGTCAAACGATTAACCCGGGAGGCGAGCAAGGCGGCGGAACACGTGATGCGAATGTGCATCCGCGCCCTCGACTACCTGCCGCCAGTAGACGTCCGCTTTGGCGATTTTCTCCGGGCAATCATAACGGCGGACTATGACCTGGTGCCCGATGACGTGCTTAATTATCGGCTCGCCATCATAGAAGGGTTTCGGCGGCGCGGTATCATCCCGGAGGGCTGTCTCTCTTTGGCTGTCGACAGTTTGTTGTGGGAGGCGCCGGTCCATCATCTGGCGGCCGATTATGACGATTTGGACCTGGATTTGGAGCCAAAATTCGATCGGACGACGGCAATCAAGGCCGCTGAGGAGAACGCGGAGAGCGTGCATTGGTGGATCCTGGGATCGGAGAGCTTTCGGACCACCGAGGATAAGCCATGGCAAGAGGTGTGCGGAGTAGTCTTCCGACGAGGTTTGATCTCGTATGACGACCGCGAGACGATACTGAGCCGGCCAGGGGACCCGAAGGGATTTGCTCCGCCCGTGGAAATTCATTCTGTAAGAACCTCCCGGCGAACAGGACCCGACGGCCAGGATCTCCGCCAACTTATCATTGAAATTGTACAGCAGCGGCGCGGCTTCTACGATCAGAACGAACAGGAGCTTCAAGACAAGCACGGCGATAACCCGTCGGGCGAGGACTTTGTGTTCCGCGGTGGTGCCACACTCATCTTCGACCTTCGGGAGGGTCACCTGCGTTACGCAGTCCGAAAGCGAATTAGTGACGATGCCCGGCTGGAGCAACAACGCGATTTCCTTGCGGGTTACCGCTTCGGCTCGACTGCGTTCGGTTATGGACTGCAAGGGGGATCGACCGGCACTGCGTTGGACGAACCGTTCGCTCTGGTGCACCGGGGAGGTTAGGTGTGGGGATATTGAAGCTCTTGAGGATCAGGATGTATCGCGGCATCTTGAGCGATTGCTTCCTCATTCGCACCACGTTGGACGACGGCGGCGCGGAGTTGGAGCGATCCATACTTATAGATTGTGGGGTCCTCCAGAACGTTGCCGCTGGAGCCGATCTGATCGCCAAACTTGACCCGAAGGTCGTGAACCGGATCGGTAAAAAGCGCCTGTCCGAAGTTGAGGCAGGCCCGGCCCGCATTTCAGCGATCGCGAAAGACGTCCTGAAGACCGTCGGCAACCGGATCGACCTGCTGGTCATAACCCACGAGCACTACGACCATCTGTCCGGGTTTGCGTTCGAAAAAGGCGCATTCCTTGACGGTGCGGTTTCCATCGGCCGGCTTTGGATGGCTTGGACCGAAAACCTGAAAGATCCGCAGGCTCAGGTCCTAAGGGCACGATTTTCGAAGGGAAAGCAGGCTTTGGCGGCGGCGGCCACGCTGGCGCAAGGCGATGCGCATCCCGGCTTGCGAACGGCAGCGGCGCTTGCCGCTTTCGCCGGGCCAGTCGCCATAAACGGGCTAGGTGCATCGGGCGTCTTCGGGACGGCCGAAATCATGCAAATGCTGAAGGATAAAGCTGGTGCCGATTCAACATCTTATCTTGAGCCTGGACAGGTCATTGACCTCGACGAGTTCAATATCAAGGCCTTTGTTCTTGGCCCGCCTCGAGATGAAGTTTTGCTGCGAAAAGACACCCCATCCAAGGGACAGGCGAAGGAGGTATATCTGACGCGTCTGGACGCCGCCGCGGCGGCGGAAAGCACAGTAAATGCCCAGCTCTCGCTTCTTGCCAATCGAACCGACACAGTCCTGCCTTTCTCGGCCGTTTACCAAAGACCCCTGAAAGAGAAAACCCGTCGCAAGAAGGCGACCAAGTCGGGGGTCCGCAAACTGTATGACGCTCCGGCCGAAAAGTGGCGTAGGATTGACAGCGACTGGACAGGCTCCATCGAAGCTTTGGCCCTGAAGATGGATTCGGATACAAACAACACCAGCCTGGCACTGGCGTTTGAACTCCCCGATGGCCAGGTATTGCTGTTTCCCGGAGACGCCCAGGTGGGGAATTGGCTGTCTTGGAATGACCAGACCTATCCTCCCGCCGCGAAGACTATGTCCTCGGGCAAACCTGTCACCGCAGAGGACCTGTTGCGCCGGACAACCTTTTACAAGGTCGGACACCATGGGAGTCATAATGCCACGGTCAAAGCGCTCGGTCTGGAGCGCATGGTCGACCCACGACTAGTAGCCGCGATACCGGTCGTAGAGGCGGTCGCGGCCATTCAAGGTAAGGGTCGAGCGGAACCTGGAAGCGGGTGGAGGATGCCGTTCGAGGAGCTTTACAAGGCGTTGCAGGAAAAGACCAAGGGACGCATCGTTCAGGGCGACGGTAATCCAACCGTCGAAAAACGAGCTTTCCGAAACAACCCGACGTCAGCAAAGCGGCCGGTCAAGATCGAACACAGCGATCTTTTTGTTGAGATGACGTTCGACCTTTCATGATGCCAGCTGCTCGGGTCGGCGGGGAATTCTCAATGGGGGGTATACGATGGTCGTTCTAATCAACGGCGAAACCAAGAAACTTGGAATTGCGCTCTCGGGGGGCGGGTTTCGTGCTGCCGCGTTCCATGTAGGGACGTTTACGGCTCTCCAGGAACTCGACTTACTCGACAAGCTTGATCTCATCAGCTGCGTGAGCGGCGGGAGCGTGGCAGGCGCCTACTTGGCGCTGAATTGGGGCAAACAGGATGTGCTGAAGGGCCTTTCGGACTATCTGCTGACAAAGTCGATCGCCGTCTCTTCGATCATCGGAGGTATCCTGGACCCCTTCGAAACACGCCTGGAGAAGCTTGGCGCAAGCTACGATCGGGATCTGTTCGCGGGTGCACGGCTATCCGCTCTCAGAGATGGTCCAAGAATCTATCTCAACGCCACCAACCTGGCCACCGGCAACATGTTTTTCTTTGTTGCAGGCAAGGCATTGGCGCCCGGAGAAGACGCTGGAGAAACGATGGGGGAGCACGAGAGCGGCACCGCGAATGCGAGTAACTATCCAATCAGCTTGGCCGTGGCAGCATCCTCGGCTTTCCCGCCCGTGTTTCCCCCGCTACGGCTCAATGCCGACATCTATCCCAATTCCCTGAGCGAATACGCGACGCTGAGCGATGGAGGCATTTACGATAATCTGGGCGTGAACCCGTTGATGCGAGCGCGGCGCAATCCCGTCGATGTGTGTTTTGTAAGTGATGGCGGCAAGCCGTTCGCCGTGTCCCCTCATCCGACGGAGTCCGGGACAATCGTGCTCAAGGAGGCGATCAACATCATGATGGAGCAGGTAAGAGGTCTTCAATTTGCTCGTCTGCAATTTGTCGTACGACGCGAAAAAGGGCCCGAAACCCATCTGGTTTTCAATCGACAGCCGGGTAGGCGAGGAACGGCCTGGCGACGCCGCTTTCGCCTCGCTGGTGGCAACAGATTTAAAGAGATTGGAGGCCGAAGAGCATGAGGTTTTGGTGCGACATGGTCGGGCCCTCACGATGGCACGCGTCAAATCCTATGCACCGGAACTCCTTAAGTAGCAAAGTGTCAAACGCGCCGCCTTGCCGCTTACCCGACACGGACTGCAAGGACGTTATCGTTGGATATATCGCCTCATATTCTATCCAGGACAAGCAGTCCTCAACGCCAAGTGCCTGCCGCGGCGAGATTTGTACCCTCAGTCTCTACATCAGGGACAGCAAGCTCGACTGGGACATCCAGAAGCAAATTTCAGGCACTGGCAAGGCCATCTTCGTGAAGACCTTTGGTGAGCCCGACCCCGAGACCAAGTGATGCGCCATAGTGCCTCCAAATGGCCGCTGCTCTGGGCTGTCGGCGCCGCCATTCTCATATCTGCTCCGGCAAGGGCCCAGGAAGAACCAACGCAACCGAACCCGACACTGAGGTTCAAGCTCGACCGGCGCGACGGGTGCTTCCGCTACATAGGCGATGCCTGTCGAATTCATCGGCCGCTTCAAGACCGGGAGCTACGTCGGCGTGTCCATGATCACCATCGGCCGGCCCACGACCAGCAGCCGCGACTACTCGATCTTGTTCGCGCCTCGTGCCGCTTGGGGCAGTTCAGCCTTTGTCACCATCTGTGGCCGCGTTACCCCACCTTCTTAGCAACCGGACAGAATCTCCGGAGGGCGCTGACTTAGGACCGCTGGACAGCCGCCATATGTCGTGGTCTGTCTTCCTTTTCAAGGAAGCGAAATGGAATCATTATCGGCAGCGGGACCGGGTAAGAAGCGGCTGGCGGTTTTCCTTGATGGAACCTGGAATTCCGTGTCGGACAACACCAATGTCTGGCGCTTGCGCGCCCTGTGTTCAACGAAAGACACCGGAAACCCAGCCCAGCTCGCCTACTATGATATCGGGGTGAACGGAGTCATTGGCGGAGCCTTTGGGAAGGGGCTGCTCAGGAATATCCTTGATGCCTATGAGTGGCTGGTCGAAAACTACAACGATGGTGACGACATCTTCGTGTTCGGCTTCAGCCGTGGCGCCTTCACTGCGCGTTCTCTGACAGGCTTTATCACCAAGTGTGGCCTGTTGAGGCCGGGTGCCCCGTTAAGCGTCAACCAGTTGTTCGCCCGGTACCGCCGACGCGACGCGCTGACCGTGTGGAAGCTTCATGACGACTTGGTCGCAGGCCCGCTGAAGGCCTCTGCCCTGGAAGAACGCTGGATGCTGAAATACTCCCGCCGCGTGCCGATCAAGCTGGTGGCCGTCTGGGACACTGTCGGCGCGCTCGGCATTCCCGCGTTCAGCTGGGAAGGCATCAGTCGGACCAGTTTCCGATTTCTGGACACGGGCTTGAGGGTGCCAATCGAGAATGCGTTTCACGCCCTTGCCCTCGATGAGCATCGCAACAGCTTCATGCCGACGTTATGGACGAAGAGAATCCCTACCGATCCCCAGGCGGTGATCGCACCGCCGCGTCCCTACAGCAGTGTCGAGCAGCGTTGGTTTGCTGGCGCCCACGGTAATGTGGGCGGCGGATACCCGAATGATCTGCTTGCACAGGCTCCTCTCAGCTGGATCATCGAAAAGGCCCGGTCCCACGGTCTCGCGTTCAGGAGCGACATCGAGGTGGACGACGGGGCCCTCGACGCTCCGATTTCAGACTCTTACCGGGAGTTCATGCGCGGCTCCTACGCCATCCTCAGCAAGAGGCATCTTCGGCCCATTGCATCCCCTCCCGGCCGGGACCCGGATGCGACGTACATCAATGTCAATGAGACGATTGATGGCTCGGTCTTCGAGCGGTATCGCCACTCGTCAAGCTACCGGCCCGCCAATTTGGTTGAGTGGTCGACTCGCAAGGGCGTCGATCTTGACGCGGTGATGGGTTGGGTCGATGCCGAACAGCCTGGAAAGGCGGTTGGCGAGATCCACTGACCGCTGAGTGGCGTGCAGTGCCGCCGTCTGCTTCCAGGATCTGGCCGTTCCGGCTGACATGCAGAGCGCGAAAGATGCGCCGTGGGCGGAAATGGAGTAAACGTCGTCCACCTAGATAGTAGATGCTTTGCGCTCTGCCTCAGAC
>NZ_RZOF01000301.1:0-7721 GCF_003998955.1 Mesorhizobium sp. M4B.F.Ca.ET.017.02.2.1
GATCGATCTCGACCTGCCGCTCGACCGCGACTTCGTCGATTTGCGCCCAGCCGATCGGCAGTTGATCGCCATCGCCCGCGCCGTCGCGGCGAGCGCCTCCTTGCTGATCCTCGACGAGCCGACATCGAGCCTGTCGGCCACCGAAGCCGAGCGGCTGTTCGCCGTCATCAAGCGGTTGCGCGACAGCGGCATGGCGATCCTCTACATTTCACACCGGCTCGGCGACCTCGCTGCGATCGCCGATCGCGCCGTCGTCATGCGCGGTGGCCGCATCGTCGGCGCTTTTGCCAGGCCGATCGACTTCCCGGCGGCGGTTGCCGCTATGATCGGCCGGCCGCTGGAGGCCGGCACCCATCGTGGCGAGGCGTCGACCGCACCCGTGGTCCTGTCAGTCAAGGGCGCCAGGCTGGTCGCGGGCGCCGCACCTTTCGACCTCGAACTCCGCTCAGGCGAGGTCGTCGCCATCACCGGCACGCTTGGCTCCGGCAAGAGCCGGCTGCTGCGCGCCCTTTTCGGCCTTGAAACCCTTGCCGAAGGCACTTTCGGGCTTGATGGGAAACCCTGGCTTTCGAGCGGGCCAAGACAGTCGATCGAGAACGGCGTGTTCATGGTCGCTGAGGATCGCTGGCAATCCTCGCTGCTGCCTCCGGAAGTTCCCGGCGCCTCCATCGCCGGCACCATCGCCCTGCCGCATCTGAAACGCTGGTTTCCGGGAGGGCTGCTCAGGACCAAGCGCGAGCGCAAGGTCGCCGCCGAGGCGATCGCACGGCTCGGCATCAAGGCGCGCGGTCCGGAAGACACGCTCGACGAGCTTTCCGGCGGCAACCAGCAGAAGGTCGTGCTCGCCCGCTGGCAGGCGGCGCCTTGTCGGCTGCTCCTGCTCGACGAGCCGTTCCAGGGCGTCGATGTCGGCGCTCGCGCCGACCTGATCGCCGCCATCCGCGGCAGCCAGAGCGGCTCGGCCACGCTGATCGCGACCAGCGACACCGAGGAAGCGCTGGAAGTCGCCGACCGCATCCTCGTCATGCGCAACCATTCCCTTCATGCGGCCGAAGACGGCCATGGCCCGCTCAGCGACCGGATCGACAGGGTCGAGGGCGAGGAGACCGCCGGAGACCCGAGATGACCGAATTGACGACAACGCAAGCCGCCCCGCGTCCCTCGCTTCTGCGCGAGATCCGCCGATACGCGCTCTTCGCGCTGCTTGCCCTGATGGTCATCGGCTTCTGGTATGTGCAGCCCGCCTTCATCCGCTCGGCCAATCTGTTCTCCATCCTGCAGGCGGTTTCGGTGGTCGCGATCCTCGGCGTCGGCGTGTCGATCACCATGGCGGCGGATGGCTTCGATCTCTCGGTCGGCAGCGTCGCCGCCTCCTCGGTGATGGCGGCAAGCTATGCCATGGTCGTGTGGCAGATGGAGGCCGCCGAAACGATGGCGCTTGTCCTGCTGATGGGCGCTCTGATCGGCCTCGCCAACGGGCTGCTGATCATCCGCGTCGGCGTGCCGGATCTTCTCGCGACGCTGGCGACCATGTTCCTGCTGGCCGGCCTGCAGCTGATCCCGACCGGCGGCCGCTCGATCACCGCCGGCATGGTGCTTCCCGACGGCTCGACGGTGCCCGGCGCCTACGATCCTGCCTTCCTGATCCTCGGACGCTCGCGGCTCCTCGACCTCGTTCCGCTGTCCGTCGTGGCGATGGCGCTCGTCGCCCTCGTCGCCTGGTTCCTGATGGAGCGCACGCGCTGGGGGCGCGTCTTCTATGCCATCGGCGGCAACGAGACGGCCGCGCACCTCTCCGGCGCGCCGACCAAGGCGTACCGCCTCTCCGCCTATGTCATTTCGGGCACGCTGGCATCGCTCGGCGGCCTGATCGTTGCCTCGCGCGTCGGCCGCGGCGACGTCTCGGCCGGCAACTCGCTGCTGCTAGACGCCGTCGCGGCCTCGCTGATCGGCTATGCCGTGCTCGACAAGCGCCGCCCGCATGTGATCGGCACGGTCGTCGGCGCGATCTTCGTCGGCGTGCTCTTGAACGGCCTCACCATGCTGAACGCGCCCTACTACACGCAGGATTTCGTCAAGGGCGTCGTGCTGGTCGGCGCGCTGGCGGCGACCTTCGGCCTCGGAAAGAAGCGCTGAGAGCAATTCCAGGAAAAGTGTGTTTGCGGTTTTCGTCCGTAATTGCGGCGGCATATCTTCTCAGCTTGGCCTCGACGGGTTTAGACTGCAAAAAATTCTCTGATCCTGTCGGCTAGGCCCGCGCTCCGCCGTCCTTGATGGTAGCTATGCGAACGGGAGGAGAAAAATGCCGGAAAAAGTCCTGGTCCTGATCGGCACGAAAAAAGGCGCCTTCATCGCCGAGAGCGACGGCAAGCGCGGGTCTTGGAAGCTGCGCGGTCCGTTCTGCGAACACTGGCCGATGAACCATGTCGTCGGCGACCCTAATACCGGCGCGATCTACGGCGCCGGCGGCAATGAGTGGTTCGGGCCGGCGGTCTGGAAGTCGGACGACCTTGGCGAGACCTGGACGCATTCCAGCGAGGGCTTGGCCTATGAAGCCGGCGAGGAACCGATCAAGGCGGTGTGGAGCCTCGCAAGGCGCAACGGCAGCCTCTATGCCGGCGTGCAGCCGGCCGGCCTGTTTCGCTCCGATGACGACGGCGTCACCTGGAGCCACATCGAGGGCCTGCAGCGTCACCCGAGCCGCAAGGACTGGAACCCGGGCGGCGCCGGCCTCATCCTCCATTCCATCGTCACGCACCCAAAAGACGAGGAGCAGATCTGGGTAGGCATCTCGTCCGCAGGCGTGTTCTACACCTGGGACGGTGGCAAGACGTGGGAGCCGCGCAACCGCGGCACCCGCGCCGACTTCCTGCCCGAAGGACAAAACTATCCAGAGTTCGGCCAGTGCGTGCACTGCCTGGTGATGGCGCCCGGCAAGCCCGATCGGCTCTACCAGCAGAACCATTGCGGCATGTACCGCTCCGACGACGGCGGCAAGAGCTGGCAGAGCATCGAGAAGGGCCTTCCCTCGACGTTCGGATTTCCCGCGGCCACGCATCCGCGCGACGCCGACACGCTGTTCCTTCTGCCGCTCAACGGCGACAGTGCCGGCCGCTACGTGCCGGACGCGAAGGCGGCGGTCTGGAAGACCGAGGATGCGGGCGCCACCTGGTTGGACGAGCGCAAGGGCCTGCCACAGGAGAACTGCTATGCGGGCGTGTTGCGGCAGGCTATGGCGACCGACAGCCTCGAGCCGGCCGGCGTCTATTTCGGCACCAGCGGCGGCTCGCTTTTCGCCAGTGCCGATGAAGGCGAAACCTGGTCGGAGATCGCTCAGCATCTGCCCGCGATCCTGTCCGTCGAGGCGATGGTGGTGAGCGAGTAACGCAAATGTCGAACGCCACCGCCCGCAATGTGCCCCTGGTCGTCGCGCGGCTCCCGGGCGTGCTCATCGACCTGTTTCCTGGCGCGCCGCGCCGGGTCGAACTGCCGGCCTCCACCGTGAAGGAAATGATTGACGGGCTGGACGCGCGCTGGCCCGGCATGCGCGACCGTATCTGCGATTCCCGCCCCGCGATCCGCCGCCACATGAACGTCTTTCTCGATGGTGAAAGGGCAACCCTGGAAACCAGGTTAGCGCCCGGCACCGAGGTTTTTGTCCTGACGGCCATCAGCGGCGGCTAGACGCACAGGGTTGCCCAAGCCTTCGGGCAATTTCTCCTCTCCCGCGCGGCAAGCGAGGGAGAGGAGAAGCGAAGATCAGTTGGTTGGAATCCAGCTGGCGGCGGCCGCGTCGCTCTGGCCGAAGGCGGGAAGCTTGGCATCGAGATCCTCGACCGTCTTGATGCCGTTCTTGCGCAGTTCCTCCTGCGTCAGCAGCACCGGCTTGACGACGATGCTGTGTCCCGGATCCTCGCCGGCGACCAGCTTGGCCGCGGCCCGCACCGAAACCGCGCCGACGACAGCCGGATTGGTGGCGGCGGTGGCGACCCACGGGCTTCCTTCCGCGGTGATCTCCGTGATGTCGGCTGTAGACACGTCGGCCGAGTAGATCTTCACCTTGCCGGAGATGCCGAGTTCGTCGGTGGCGAGTTTCACGCCGCGCGCGAACTCGTCATAGGGAGCGAAGACGACGCTGATATCGGGATTGGCCTGGAAGGCCGCCTTGGTCTGATCGGCGGTCGACACCGCGGTCGTGTCGTTGACCGTTCCCCAGCGCGCCTTCTCGACGATGCCGGGATTGGCCTTCTTGGTCTTGTCCCAGATCTCGTTGCGGCGGTCGAGCGGCGCGAAGCCGGCGACATAGACGTATCCCGCCAGGAACGACGTGCCGTTGTCCTTGAGCGCCTGGCCGAGCGCCGCCTTGGCAAGCTCGTGATCGGACTGTTCGACCTGCGGGATTTTGGGATTGTCGAGATTGACGTCGAAGGCGACGACCTTGATGCCGGCATCGAGCGCCTTTTGCGCAACGTCCTTCAGCGCCTCGGGCTGGCCGTGGTCGATGATGATGGCCTGCACGCCGAGATTGATCGCCTGCTCGATCTGATCGCGCTGCGCGGCGGCGTCCTGCCGGCCGGAAAAGATCTGCAGGTCGATGTCGAGCGCTTTCGCCTGTTTCGTCGCGCCGGCCTGATAGGCCTGGAAGAAATCACCAGCGGAGATGAAGGTGACGAGCGCCACCTTTACGCCGCCCTTGTCGAAGGGCACCGGAGCACCGGCGATCCCCGCAGCGGACGCCGCACCGACTGGCACGGCGCAAGCGAGCAGGCCGGCGGCGAATAGTCCTAGAATGGAAGTCTTCATGAGAAATTCCCCGTGAATACGCCGACAAGGCACGTCTCCGGACTGCGGGATCGCCGCCGTCGCGCCTCGATGTGCGAATTCGCGAAAGGTACAGCGGCGGCGGAGCCGCCCGGAACGCAGATTTTTCTCTTTCCAAGCGTGCGATTGGCAAATGTTGCTGTTGCCAGTCACGGTGTCCGGGGATCGCGCTACGAGCCTGCGCTCGAGGCGTCTGGCTGTTGCGGCCGCTGGAGAGCTTCCCGCCCGCTCGTGCCGCGAATCGCTGCATGCGCGAATCAAAAAGAAGCCGTCCAAGGTCCCCCCTTGAACGGCCGGTCGAGCCCCCTGCTCCCCTGAAACTCTTAACTGAAGTGCTGCCGATCGTCGCGAAACGACCGCTTCTGGAGTGGTTTTGGTGTGCCACAGGCAGGGTTCGGCGGCAACGTAAACCACTTGTTAACCTTAACGTCCCCGACCCGTGAACAAGTGTTAACGATGCTGGCACGCATCCTGCTCCGCAACGCATGTAGTCATCGGAGGGCGCCCTGTCTGTTCGCCGATGGGACATGAAAAGACAGATTGCGCGAAAGAGCACACAATGAACCAGAACGGATCGATCACGCTGTTCCAATATTGGAACCAGCTGCGTGATGGGCGCCCCGCCCCGAAGCGTTCGGAAGTGGAGCCCGCCGACATCAAGTCGCTTTTGGCCGACACATTCATCCTGGAAAGGGATACGCGCGGCGAAGCCGTGTTCCGGCTGGCCGGGACGAGGCTTTGCGCCGGCTATGGCCGCGAGCTCAAGGGGTTTTCCTTCCCCTCGCTGTGGCGCGAGAAGGACCAACGGCTCGTCTCGCGGCTGGTCCACGGCGTCTTCGAGCAGAAGTCCGTGGTCCTGATCACCTATGAGGGCTTTAGCCGCAACGGCCGTTCCAACAAGTTCGAGCTGCTTGCGCTGCCGCTCGACGGGGGCGTCGAGAATCCGCGCTGCCTTGGCGTCATCAGCGCCGCCGAAAGACCATTCTGGCTCGGCGCCGATCCGATCACCGACGCGCTGATCGACTCGATCCGCGTCGTCGATCCGGACAAGGAGCCGATGTTCCTGAAGAACCGGCCGGCGATCAACGTTCCCTCGCTTGTTCCGTCCGAATTCGACCCGCCAGAAACGTTTTCTGCGCTCGGCCGCGCACGTCGCATCCGTCATCTGGTCGTGTTCGAGGGCGGGCGCGGCGAATAGCCGAATCCGTCTCCGGATCGAGCGCAAAGGGCTCGGCTTTTCCCCTTTGTTAACCTGCTTTGCTGTAGTTTTGCGGGTGAAATTCCTCGCATCGACGCGCGGAATGCCAACGGGGTGTAGGCAGTCATGAGGTCAACGGCGGTCGACTACGCGCCGTCCCGCGCCGAAAGGCGTAACTTTCAGCGCGTCCGGGTCAAGATCTATGGGCGCTTCATGCTGGAGGACCGCACCGAGCACCCGTGCCAGGTGATCGACATGTCGCCGGGCAATGTGGCGCTGCGGACCGAGCGGGTCGGCATGCCTGGCGAGAAGGTCATCGCCTATATCGACCACATCGGCCGCGTCGAGGGCATCGTGACCCGCACCTCGCAGGACGGTTTCGCCATGACCGTCATCGCCTCGGATCGCAAGAAGGACAAGCTCGCCGCGCAGCTGACCTGGCTTGCCAACAAGCACGAGCTCGACCTACCGGAAGACCGCCGCCACGAACGCGTCGCGCCGCGCAACCCGATGAGCGTGCTTCAGCTCACCGACGGGCGCCAGTACCAGTGCCGCATCATCGACCTGTCGCTCTCGGGCGCGGCGGTCGAGATCGACGTCAAGCCGGCGATCGGCGTGCAGATCATGCTGGGCACGATGCGCGGCCAGGTGGTGCGTCATTTCGAGGATGGCGTCGCCGTCGAATTCGCCGTCATCCAGCGGCCGGAAACACTGGATTCCGAATTCAACACGCCGCGCGCCTGACGAACGGCACGCGACCAACAACCGAACCGGCCCGTAGCGGCCGGTTTTTGTTTTTCACCCGTCCCCGCACCCGCCGGCGCCCGTTAACGAACATCGACCATTCGGCGCAATGCCGCCCTTAACAAGGCCGCCAGAATTTTAGATCAAGCTAATTCAAATTTTATGCTTATTCTATTGGGGTTTTACTCAATGTCTACTTCGGGTTTTTGCGTCAAATAAATCCGACTGTGGGATGGTCTCCTCGAACGGGGAGACTAAGCAATGAAAAAGACGAGGGGCAAGCTATTGCTCATGGCAATAGCGATGCAGCTTTCCGCTTGGGGAACGGCATATGCGGGACCGGCCTTCATGCACACGGGCGGCCGCACCACGCAGCCGGTCGGCCATTATGAATTCTGCCAGAAGCTGCCGCAGGAATGCAACGAACGCACGCCGAAGCAGGCGCCGATCGAACTGACGCGCAAGCTGTGGGCAGCGATCGTCAACATCAACAATTCGGTCAACACCAGGATCACGCCGCGCACCGACATGGAAATGTGGGGCAAGGAAGAGGTCTGGTCCTACCCCGACAGCGGTTTTGGCGACTGCGAGGACTATGCGCTGGAAAAGCGCCGCGAGCTGATGGACATCGGCGTGCCTGCCGGCGCCCTGCTGATGACGGTGGCGCGCCAGCCGAATGGCGACGGCCACGCGGTGCTCACCGTGCGCACCAGTCTCGGCGAGTTCATCCTCGACAATCTGCAGCCCAAGGTGATGGCCTGGACCGACACCCCCTACACCTACCTCAAGCGCCAATCGACGGAGAATTCGGGCGTTTGGGTGACGATCAATGACGGCCGCGAGGACGCGGTCGCCAGCGTCCGCTAAGGCGCCAATGCATGCCGTCCCGTGGGGGAATTTGGGGCGACGGCATGCATGAACAAGTTAAGCGCGTCGCCCTCATGCGACGTGCTTAGGG
>NZ_RZOF01000302.1:0-7673 GCF_003998955.1 Mesorhizobium sp. M4B.F.Ca.ET.017.02.2.1
TGCTGCATGCGCTCGGCGGCATTTACTCCGCCCCCAACACGCCGGACTGGCGCGACCGCTCGGGGCGGCTGGTCAAGCTCTTGATGGATGGGTTGCGGTTCGGGGCGACGAAGGCGTCGAAACCGCCCCGATAGTCGGGCGCGCCACGATCGGCCTATCGACCCAGCGGTTGCCTCGACAGCGAGAGCAGTTCTTCCTCGTCGGTGATGCCGGCCATGTAGTTGGCAAGGATGCGCGACGCCAGACCTTCGAGACGATCGGCGGAATCGCTTTCGAGTTTCAGCCGTTCGAAGATCCTTGCCAGCAAAGCCAGTTCGGACGGATCGAAAATACCAGCGTCCTGAGCTTTTCGACGAATTGGCATGACGCCTCCCAAACAGACGTTTTCGCAAGGCCATTGCAACGCGCCCCGTCGAGACTGCGAGTTCGTGGTTAAGAAAACATTAGCCATGCAAAAAGTTCCAGTGCGGTCGAAATGGGCCGTGTGCGCTTTGCCGCCGACCGTTCCGCAAATACACAAACGTGTCATCGACTGGCATTGCCGGGAGCGCAGCCTAGATAGGGCGCGGGGCAAACATGATTGCAGAAGGACATACGCATGCCTGAACGGCTGACACTGAACGACGGCTCCACCATCCCCCAAATCGGTCTGGGCGTCTGGCAGGTCGACCCGGGCACCACCGCCAAGGTCGTGCGCTGGGGGATCGAGGCCGGCTACCGGCTGATCGACACCGCCGAGGGCTACCGCAACGAGGAAGGCGTCGGCGAGGCGATCCGCGCGGCTGGCGTGCCGAGGGCCGAGCTGTTCATCACCTCCAAGCTGCGCAACGGTGCGCACCAGCGCGATGCCGCGCTGCGCGCTTTCGACGACACGATGCAAGAGCTCGGCATCGACCAGATCGATCTCTTCCTCATCCACTGGCCAGTGCCGAGCCAGGGCAAGTATGTCGAAGCCTGGAAGACGCTGGTCGAATTGCGGAAGGCCGGCCGGATAAAATCGGTCGGCGTGTCGAACTTCAACCAGGACCATCTGGAGCGCATCATCGGCGAGACCGGCGTTACGCCGACCGTCAACCAGATCGAGCTGCACCCGCGCTTCCAGCAGCGGGACAAGCGTGATTTTCACGCTAGGCACGACATCAGAATAGAAAGCTGGAGCCCGCTGGGCAGCGGCCGGCTGCTGGCCGATCCGACGCTCGAGGCAATCGCCAGGAAGCACGGTAAGTCGGTGGCGCAGGTGATCATCCGCTGGCACCTGCAGGAGGGGCTGATCGTCATTCCGAAGTCGAACCACCAGGACCGCATCGCCGCCAATTTCGACGTCTTCGACTTCGCGCTCGATGGCAGGGACCTTGAGACCATCCGCGGCATGGACTCGCAAGACGCCCGCACCGGGCCGGACACGGCGACGGCGGAGTTTTTGTTCTGAGGCGTTGAAACAGCTAATCTCCCCCATCGTGGGGGAGATTAGCGCTTCGCCGAAGGCGCCTTTTCTGCACCGTTGGCGATTGGCCTATCGCTACGCCATCGCCACGATCACATGCGCCTGGATCTTGGCGGCGACCGCGCCGCTGCCGTGTCTGTCCTTGATCACGGCTTCGGCGTGATCGGTCGCCGCTTGCAGTTTTCCCGCGTCCCTGGCCTCGATCTCGTTGCGCAGCAGCGTGCCCTGGCAATAGGCGACGGCCGGAACGCGCGGCGAGGATGCCCGGCTTTGCTCGGCTCTCGTCTCGATCGTGATATCGGAGAAACCCGCGGCCTCCAGGTCCCCGCGGATCAGCTCCTTGTGGTGGTAGCCGTGCGGCGTGCGCGCCAGGAAGCGCGGCGGATCGTCGGGAAAAATCTCGGCGAGCGCCTTCGTTACGTCATTCGCAAAGACATTCTCCTCGATGCGATCCCACACGTTGAACAAAAAGCGTCCTCCGGGCTTCAGGACGCGCCTTGCTTCGCGATAGCCGGCCGTGCGGTCGGGAAAGAACATCGCGCCGAACTGACAACAGACGAGATCGAAGGCCGCGTCCTCGAACGGCAGCGCCAGTGCATCCGCCTGGCGCCATTGGATGCGGCTGTCGGGGCCTTGCCGCGCGGCGGCATAGTCGAGCATCGGCTGTTGAGGTCGGTCACGACATAGCTTGCGCCGACCGGCAGTTTTGGCGCCAGCGCGCGGGTGACGACCCCGGTGCCGGCTGCGGTCTCCAGGACGGCGCCGGGCGACAGCGCCGCCGCCCGTCGCGCGAGATCCACTGCGTAGGGCTCGAAGATCAACGGCACCATATGGCGGTCGTAGTTTTCCGGAACAGAGCCGGCGAACACCTTGTCGGTTTCCAGCATTTCTATTCCCCCGTCCGTTTGATGGCTGGCAAGGCTAGCATATGATTGCTTGTTTCGGCTCGTTTTCGACCGAAAGGCGTCCGGCGCCATATGCGGCTACGCTGGACCTATTTCGCCTTATCCAGCGCTTGGTTGGTTGAGCCGCCCGAACCCAGGACGCGAGCCGGCTATCCCTTTTCTTCCACCAGGATCACCAGCGATTCCGGTACCACGCCGTCGAATTCCATGGCATCGGCGGCTGCCTTGCTCTGCATCAGGGCTGCAAGCTTGTCCATGTCCGGAACGTCCATCATCAGCGCCACCCGGTTCGGGTTCTGCGGATCGACGAAGGTGCGGATGTTGGTGATTCCGAGCGCGCCGAAAATCTCCTTGCGCTTCGGCGACGTGAGCCAGTGCTTGGCGCCTTTCGTGATGTTGTGATGGCCGATGATCGTTGGCATTGCGGACCCTCCCAAGGTGGCGCCCGGCGGGTCGAAATCGCCCGTCTGGTGCGATCTATGCGAGCGCGAATCAGCGCCGTTTCCATTTGGCTGTCAATTAACATTCGCTGATGGGTAGGCACCTTCTCCGGCACGGGGAGAAGGACTAGGTTCCGTCGTTACGCACCCAGGAGTCCGCCCATTCCAAAACCCACCTTCCTCGAGATCGCCCGCCGTGCCGGCGTCGGCACGGCGACCGTCGAGCGTGTGCTGAACGGCAGAGGCGGGGTGCGCCCTGCCACCGTCGAGAAGGTGGTGGCGGCGGCGCGCTCGCTCGACTATCCGCGCCGTCTGCCCGAGGCGCATCGCGGCGTCATCCGCATCGAGGTGATCCTGGTCAGGCCGGACGCGACTTTCTTCGCCAGGCTCTCGCGCGCCTTCGAGCGCATCGCCGCCACCCTCGACCGCTCGATCGCCGTCCACCGCACTTTCCTCGACGAAGCGAACCCAGCCGAGATCGCCGCGCGCATCCTCGATCCGGACTTGCGCCGCGCCGGGTTGATCCTCGCCGTTCCCGACCATCCGCTGGTCAGCGCCGCGCTTCGCCAGCTCGAGGGCGAAAGGATCCCGACGGTGCAGATCGTCACCCAGATCTCCGGCACCAAAAGCACCTATGTCGGCATCGACAACTACGCCGCCGGCCGCATGGCCGGCCTGCTGATGGCACGCATGCAGCGCCGGCCGGGCAAGGTCGTCGCCATCTGCCACAGCCAGATCTACCGCGTCCACCGCGACCGCGTGCGCGGCTTCTTCGACTATCTGATCGAGGCTGGCGTTGAGTTCGAGCCGGTCGCGGCGCTGTTCGGCCATGACGATGGCGACCGCAACGCCGAACAATTGCACGAGGCGCTGAAGCGCTGGCCGGACCTTGCCGGCCTCTACAATGCCGGCGGCGCCAACACGGCGCTGAACGAGGTGCTGCGCCGCCACCCGAGGGGCCGCGACATCTTCTTCGTCGGTCACGAATTGACCGAGCGCAGCACGCGCGCCTTGCGCGAGGGCACGATGGACGTCGTGCTCGACCAGTCGCCGGAAGCTCAGGCGCGCCGCGCCATAGACCTTGTGCTCGCGGCGCTGAACCTGCACGACCTGCCGGTCGACAATCCACCGATCCGCTTCGTCACCTTCACCGCCGAGAACCTTTGATCTGATTTGATCAAGGAACCGGGAGCCTTCGCCGCCGTCGCGGTGCTAACTCGCCCGTGAACGGAAGGGCGATGGCATGTGAAGTTCGCCCCCTCATCCGGCCGCTTCACCTGCACCTTTTGCCGTTTCGGAGAAGAGGCGGGCGGCGGCACCGATGATCTCCCTCTTCCTTCGGGAAGAGGTCGGATGCCTTCGATCTGTCCTTCACAGATCGGCAGGCAATCCGGGTGAGGGGGCTCTTTCCTACCTGCGATCGTCCGCCCGCGAACGGGAGGATGCATTTGTGACGAGACGGCTGACAGTCAGCGACCTGCAAAGCCAGAAGGGCGGCCGCAAATGGCTGCAACTGCATGTCGACACGCCGGCCGAGGCGGCCGCCGCGGTAGCCTGCGACATCGTCATCCTGTCCTGTGAGCCCGACCACAATCTGGAATTGATCCGCCAGGCGGCACCCTTCGCCTTCCTCTCCGTCGGCATGCCGCACGGCGCGGTCGCCTCGCCCGATGAGGCGGTGCGGCTGGGCTTCGCCATGATGAAGCGCGGCGCCGATGCGGTCTATTGCTCGCATTCGCCGCGCTTCATCGAGGCCATGGCGGCGGAGGGCATCCCGGTCACCGGCCATGTCGGCCTGGTGCCGAACCGCGCCACCTGGACGAATTTCCGCGCTGTCGGGCGCACCGCGGACGAAGCCTTCAAAGTGCTGCGCGCGGTAAAGGACATCGAGAATGCGGGCGCGGCCTGCGTCGAGGTCGAGGTGGTGCCGGTCAGGCTCGCCGACCACATCACGCGCGCCACCCCGCTGACCACCATGGGCATGGGCTGCGGTACGGCCTGCGACACGCAGTATCTGTTCTCCTGCGATGTGCTCGGCACCCATGCTGGCCACTATCCGCGCCACGCCAAGCGCTACGCCGACTTCGTCACGCTGGAGGCCGAGCTGCAGGAAAAGCGTATTGCCGCCTTCCGCGCCTTCGGCCGCGACGTGGTGGCCGGCGCCTATCCCGAAGCGAAGCACCAGGTCGACATGGACGATGCCGCCTACGACCGCTTCCTCACCCTCTCTCAATCTTTGTGAAACCGGGGCCCTGTGAGACCAGCCATGGACGACTTGCAATACGGCACGCGCAACAAGCGAGGCGACTGGGCGCCGAACGAGCCGGCCGGCACCGCGCCCCTCTTCGTCTTCCCACCGCGGCCGCTGGCGGTGCTGAAATGGCTGCCAAGCTACTTTCTGCCCTACAATGTGCTGTTCGCGCTGTCGGCGGTGGCGTGGTGGCGCTTCGTGTTGCCCGACGTCGAGGTGATGAAGACGCTTTCCGTCGGCTGGATCCTTTGGCTGTTCGTCGTCAACTGCGCAGCGCTGCTTGTCTTCTTCGGCGTCTTCGAGCTTCGACTCTACATTTTGAGAGCCCAGGGCAACCGCTTCAAATACAACGGCAAATGGCCGTCGGAGCAGAAGAGCAAGGCGTTCTTCTTCGAGAACCAGAACCTCGACAACATGCTGCGCACCTTCGGCACCGGTATGCCGATCTGGACGGCGATCGAGGTCGCCATCCTCCATGCCTACGCCAATGGCTACGTGCCGTGGCTGAGCTTCGCCGAGCACCCGCTCTACCTGTTCCTGCTGGCGCTGGTGGTGCCGATCATCCACGAGACGCATTTCTTCCTGCTGCACCGGACGATCCACTGGGGGCCGCTCTACAAATGGGTGCATTCGGTGCACCACAATTCGGTCAACCCGTCGCCCTGGTCGTCGCTGTCGATGCACCCGGTGGAGCAGCTCGGCTATCTCGGCGTCGCCTTCTGGCACCTGATCATCCCGTCCAACCCGCTGCTCGCGCTCTACCAGCTCCACTATGCCGGCTTCGGCGCCATTCCCGGCCATGTCGGCTTCGACAAGGTGGAACTGACCGAGGACGCGAGCGTCGATAGCCACGCCTACATCCACTACCTGCACCACAAATATTTCGAGGTGAACTACGGCGACGGCCTGATCCCGTTCGACCGCTGGCTCGGCACCTTCCACGACGGCAGCAAGGACGGCGAGGCCCGCATGCAGGCCCGCTACGAGAAGAAGAAGGCGCGCGCCAACGCCGCCGCCAAATGACAGCCCAGTGAATGCTATCCCGAAAGGGCCGGAGACAAAGCGGGGTGAACCGGCACCCATCCGCAAAGGGAGGAAACCCGTGAAGAAACTTCTGATCTCGACCGCGCTTGCCGCGCTGATGGCGATGCCGGCAACCGCCTTCGCCGCCAAGATCGGCGTCTCGATCGTCAATTTCGACAACAACTTCCAGACGCTGCTGAAGAACGGCATGCAGGCCCGCGCCAAGGAAAAGGGCGCCGACATCCAGGTCGAGGACGCGCAGAACGACGTCGCCAAGCAGCTCGATCAGGTGAAGAACTTCATCGCCAGCGGCGTCGACGCCATCATCGTCACCCTGGTCGACACCAACGCCTCAAAGTCGCTGAGCGAGGAGGCCGCCAAGGCCGGCATTCCGCTGGTCTTCGTCAACCTCGAACCGACCGACATGGCGAACCTCCCGGAGAAGCAGGTCTATGTCGGCTCGAACGAGGTCGAGTCCGGCACGCTGGAGGCCTTCGAAGTCTGCAAGATGCTGCGCGCCAAGGGCAAGTCATCGGGCGCCACCGCCTACATCGTCATGGGCAGCCTGGTGCACCAGGCAGCGCTGCAGCGCACCAAGGATGTCGAGCAGGTCTTTTCGACCGACATGTGCAATTTCATCAAGGTGACCGACAAGCAGTCCTCCGAGTGGTCGCGCGACAATGCGCAGAACCTGATGACCAACTGGCTGACCGCCGGCCAGGCGCCGGATGCCGTCATCGCCAACAATGACGAATCCGCCATCGGCGCCATCCTGGCGCTGAAGGCCAACGGCATCGACATGAAGAACGTCGTCGTCGGCGGCATCGACGCCACGCAGGACGGCCTCCAGGCGATGAAGGCGGGCGACCTTGCGGTGACGGTGTTCCAGAACGCCAACGGGCAGGGCGGCGGCGGTGTCGATGCCGCGCTCGCGCTCGCCAAGGGCGAGAAGGTCGACCGCGTCGTCTACGTGCCGTTCGAGCTGGTCACCCCGGCCAACGCCGCCGAGTACCTCAACAAGAACTGATCCTACGACCAAGCCCTCCGGGCGGTCGTTACAGCCGTCCCGGAGGCTCGACCGAAATCGACAGGGAAAGAAGAATGACCAGCTGGATCAGGGCCTGCGGCCTCGACGACATCGAACAGGAAGGCGCGCGGCGCTTCGACCATGGCGGCCGCACCTACGCCGTCTTCCGCTCGCCCGACAACGAAGTGTTCTGCACCGACGGGCTGTGCACGCACGAGGCGGTGCACATCGCCGACGGCCTGGTCATGGACTACGAGGTGGAATGCCCGAAACATGCCGGCGCCTTCGACTACCGCACCGGCGCGGCCAAGCGCCTGCCGCCTTGCATAAATCTCAGGACCTATCCGGCGAAGGTCGAGGCGGGAGAGGTAATGGTGGAGGTGGGGTAGGGCGTTGAAGCTGCCAATCTCCTCCCTTGCGGGGGAGATGCCCGGCAGGGCGGAGGGGGTCGGTTCGACTGGGCTCTACCTCCTGCGGCGGATCAGGCTGGCGCTCCACGCGCGGCGACCCCCCTCTGTCGCCTTCGGCGACATCTCCCCCTCAAGGGGGGAGACTGGCGCTAAATCCCCGAGCCGTCCAGCAG
>NZ_RZOF01000303.1:0-7672 GCF_003998955.1 Mesorhizobium sp. M4B.F.Ca.ET.017.02.2.1
AAGAAGTTGATGACATGTTCCGGCGTGCCCTTGAAGCGCTTGCGCAACACCGGGTCCTGCGTCGCGACGCCGACCGGGCAGGTATTGAGATGGCACTTGCGCATCATGATGCAGCCGGCCGCGATCAGCGGCGCGGTTGAGAAGCCGAATTCGTCGGCGCCAAGCAGCGCGCCGATGATGACGTCGCGGCCGGTGCGCAGGCCGCCATCGACCTGCAGCGCGACGCGCGACCTGAGGCCGTTGAGCACCAGCGTCTGGTGCGTCTCGGCAAGGCCCATTTCCCACGGGCTGCCGGCGTGCTTGAGCGAGGTCAGCGGCGATGCGCCGGTGCCGCCGTCATAGCCGGAAATGGTGATGTGATCGGCGCGCGCCTTGGCGACGCCGGCCGCAACCGTGCCGACACCGACTTCCGAGACCAGCTTGACCGAGACATCAGCCGCCGGATTGACGTTCTTGAGGTCGTAGATGAGCTGCGCCAGATCCTCGATCGAGTAGATGTCATGATGCGGCGGCGGCGAGATCAGGCCGACGCCCGGCGTCGAATGCCTGACCTTGGCAATGGTGGCATCGACCTTGTGACCGGGCAGCTGCCCGCCCTCGCCGGGCTTCGCGCCTTGCGCGACCTTGATCTGCATCACATCGGAGTTCACCAGATACTCCGCCGTCACGCCGAAACGCCCGGAAGCGACCTGCTTGATCGCCGAACGCTCGGGGTTCTTGCCGCCGTCCGGCAGCGGCAGGTAACGGTCGGCCTCTTCGCCGCCCTCGCCGGTGTTAGACTTGCCGCCGATCGTGTTCATGGCGCGGGCCAGCGTGGTGTGCGCTTCCCTGGAGATCGAGCCGAAGGACATCGCCCCGGTCGAGAACCGCTTGACGATATCGGCAGCCGACATGACCTCGTCGAGCGCGACCTTGTTGCGCCCGGTTTCTTCGGCCAGCCTGATCTTGAACAGGCCGCGAATGCTCTGCGCCCGCGCCGTCTCGCTGTCGATCTGAGCGGAATAGTCCTTGAACGTCTGCCACGATCCCTGGCGCACGGCGTGCTGCAGGGTGGCCACCGCATCGGGCGACCAGATATGCGCTTCGCCGCGCATGCGGAACATGTATTCGCCGCCGACCTCGAGGCTGTTGCGCAGCACCGGGTCGTTGCCGAAGCCGTCGGCGTGGCGGCTGACCGTCTCGGCTGCGATCTCTTCCAGCCCGACGCCTTCGATTAGCGTCGCGGTGCCGGTGAAATATTTTTGCACGAAGTCGGTCTTCAGCCCGATGGCGTCGAAGATCTGCGCGCCGCAATAGGACTGGTAGGTCGAGATGCCCATCTTCGACATCACCTTGAGAATGCCCTTGCCGATCGACTTGATGTAGCGGGAGACGACCTCATTGGCGTCGACTTCGGCCGGCAGCTCGCCGCGCTTGTGCATGTCGAGCAGCGTGTCGAAGGCGAGATAGGGATTGATCGCCTCGGCGCCATAGCCCGCAAGGCAGCAGAAATGATGCACCTCGCGCGGTTCGCCGGACTCGACGACCAGCCCCACCGACGTGCGCAATCCCTTGCGGATCAAATGATGGTGGACTGCCGCCGTCGCCAGCAATGCCGGGATGGCGATGCGGTCCGGCCCGAGCTGACGGTCGGACAGGATGATGATGTTGTAGCCGCCGGCGACCGCCGCCTCGGCGCGCTCGCACAGCCGGTCGATGGCGCCTTGCATGCCGGCCGCGCCTTCGTTCGAAGCATAGGTGATGTCGATCGTCTTGGTATCGAAACGGTCCTCGGTATGACCGATGGAGCGGATCTTCTCAAGATCGCCATTGGTCAGGATCGGCTGGCGCACTTCGAGCCGCTTGCGACGCGAATTGCCGACGAGGTCGAAGATGTTAGGCCTCGGCCCGATGAACGACACCAGGCTCATCACCAGTTCCTCGCGGATCGGGTCGATCGGCGGGTTGGTGACCTGGGCGAAATTCTGCTTGAAATAGGTGTAGAGCAGCTTCGATCTGTCCGACATCGCCGAAATCGGCGTGTCGGTGCCCATCGAGCCGACCGCTTCCTGGCCGGTGGTCGCCATCGGCGACATCAACAGCTTGGTGTCTTCCTGGGTAAAGCCGAACGCCTGCTGGCGATCGAGCAGGCTGACGTCCCTGCGCAGCGCCCGCGGCTCGACCGGCTTCAGGTCTTCGAGGATGAGTTGGGTGTTGGCGAGCCAGCTCTTGTAGGGATGCCTGGTCGCGATCTCCGACTTGATCTCCTCGTCGGAAACGATGCGAGCCTTCTCCAGGTCGATCAGCAGCATGCGGCCGGGCTGCAGCCGCCACTTCTTGACGATCCTTTCCTCCGGCACCGGCAGCACGCCGGCTTCCGAGGCCATGATGACGCGATCGTCGTCGGTGACGATGTAGCGCGCCGGGCGCAGCCCGTTGCGGTCGAGCGTGGCGCCGATCTGGCGGCCGTCGGTGAAGGCCACCGCCGCCGGCCCGTCCCACGGCTCCATCAGGGCGGCGTGGTATTCATAAAAGGCCTTGCGATCTTGATCCATCAGCTTGTTGCCGGCCCAGGCCTCAGGGATCAGCATCATCATTGCGTGAGCGAGCGAGTAGCCGCCCTGCGTCAGGAATTCGAGCGCATTGTCGAAACAGGCGGTGTCCGACTGCCCCTCATAGGAGATCGGCCACAGCTTGGAGATGTCGTTGCCGAACAGTTCGGAATCGACCGAGGCCTGCCGCGCCGCCATCCAGTTGACGTTGCCGCGCAGCGTGTTGATCTCGCCATTGTGGGCGACCATGCGATAGGGATGCGCCAGCTTCCACGACGGGAAGGTGTTGGTCGAGAAACGCTGGTGGACGAGGATCAGCGCCGTCTCGAAACGCGGATCGGTCAGATCCTTGTAATAGGCGCCGACCTGATAGGCCAGGAACATGCCCTTGTAGACGATGGTCCGCGATGACATCGACACGACGTAGAAGCCATTGTCGACGCCCTTGGTCTCTTCGTGGATACGACCGGAAATGACCTTGCGCAGGATGTAGAGCCGCCGTTCGTAATCGTCGTCGCTCTCGATCTCGGCGCCGCGACCCAGAAATACCTGCCGCTGGACCGGTTCGGAAGCAGCGATATCAGGCGCCTTTGACAGCGATGAATTGTCGACCGGCACGTCGCGAAAGCCGAGCAGCGGCTGGCCTTCGAGCTGCGCGACCTCGGCGATGATGCCTTCGATATGCGCCTGAAGCTCAGGATCGCGCGGCATGAACACATGGCCGACGGCGTAATGGCCGGGGTTGGGCAGTTCGACGCCCTGGCTGGCCATCTCCTCGCGGAAGAAGCGGTCGGGAAGCTGCACCAGCACGCCCGCGCCGTCGCCCATCAGCGGGTCGGCGCCGACGGCGCCGCGATGCGTCAGATTTTCGAGCACCGCCAGGCCGTCCGTGACGATTTGATGCGACTTCACGCCCTTCATATTGACGATGAAGCCGACGCCGCAGGCATCGTGCTCGTTGCGCGGATCGTAGAGGCCGTGGGCGGCGAACCCGGTAGGGGTCCGCCCGATCCTGGTCAGGCCAGTGGCGATGGACGGATTTTTGACGGCTGGCGCTTTCGTCTGCGCGGCCGGGCCGTTCGTCGCAGATGGCGTCACTTCCGTCATCGTCCTGTCCTCCGTTCTTGCCTGGCGCAGAGACAGGCGGTCGGCTGCGTCCCCCGTCTTCCCCGCCTGTGGGCGCAGGTGGATCGGTGGGCAGCGCCGAGCTGGCTGAGTAACCTTCTTCATGTTGCCAGCCTTACTCCAGTGCCATCTTTGACGGGTCCGGGAGACCCTTAGCGGCAGTATGTTTTGGTGAGTTGATCAGGCACGTCTTCTCCTTGCTCGGTCACGTGTTTGCGGTAACGGCGAGGCTGGGCTGGACGCCTGGGCCGACCTATTTGTACATCCACGTCAGGGAAATGGACGAATTGGCCAGTAAGCCATTCGCCCCTCTTTGGTTTCCTCCTTGGCCGCCCCTTTCACCTTTTGGGAGAATCCTCTTGCGGAGCCACACAGAGAGCGCCGTAACAAACCTTCTCACCCTTGTAGTTGGCCAGAGCCTGCAGCAACTCGGGTAGAAGGTGCTGTTTCAGGTCGTCCGAGATAGGCTCCGGACCCTCCAGCGCTTTCAGTGTCTGCTCGACCAACTCGATGGCGCGATCTTTGTTGCCGCTCTCATGATAGTACTGAGCGACCACCGGATAAGACAGGAACTTAGAGCCGCCGCCTTGCGGCAGTGCCACGATGTGTTTGGACAGCTCTTCGCCCATCGCGAAGCGCTCAGCAGACGGAAAGCCGGAATAATCAAAGCCCGGCGCGAAGAGTTGGTATAGCGCCCAATACATCCATCCCTCGGACTTTCTGTCGATCGCGTCGCGAACGAATTGGCGCATTACGGGCAAGCCGGCCTGCATGTCGCGCATTCTGTGAAGCAACAGATTGACATGACTCACGCGGAAGTTGAGTTTGTCCGGTATCAATGCGAGGCCTTCTTCAATCGCCGAGAGCGCCGTCTTCCAATCCTCGGCCTCCATTGCCGGCCGAAGTTTGTCGTATATGGGCTTGGTCAGCGCTTGTTCGCGCGCTATGGTTTCGCCTTCCGCAATCCGCTCCGTATCGGCGGATTTTGCCTGATCGCTGATGCGCCAGCTGCCGTTAAGCACCTTCGGCAAAACCTCATCGAGTTGCGTCGGATGACCGATAAAGGCGATGTGGCCGTCTCGGTCGACCACGAACGAGGTCGGGACCCCGTAAGAAAAGCTGGGCTCCATCCAAAGCTTGTCCATTTCGCCTGTGGAGTCGAATGCGATCCGATAGTTCAGATTCGGGAATTTTTCGGTCAACCAAGCGTCCAACGTGCTTCGGGCCTCGTCGGCCGTTGGAGCGTCTTCAGAAGCCGCGACTCCGACGATCTCAACGCCGTTGTCCTTGTATTTCTCCTGCAGCTGGATCAGATGGGGCATCCCGTCCACACATGGGCCGCACCAAGTTGCCCAAAATTCGACTATGCACACTTTGCCGGGCTCAAAGCTGGTGAGGGGCTCGCCACGCAGCCAGTTCTCGACTTTAATCGAAGGAGCCGGGGACTCCATCTGCAATACCACGTTGCGGTCCAAAGCTATTTCCAAAGGTTTCTGCACGAGCTGGTTTCCTCTCAGAGACGGCACACGGGTTCAGGGAGGAGCGGATCGCTCGTCTTGCCCCATTGAGTGCAGTCACAGTCACTCAGTCTCAAAAACCATGCCAACGCGCTCAGCGCGCAGTTAGCGCCCATTGCTTCGAAAAACCTCGACAGTGCCCAGATGTTGGTTGTAATGAACCTGACATTTGTCTGACGCTGTCAGCTTTTGGACACGCGATCACGCGCTTCGTGCCGCCAGAAGGTCAGGCCGAGCCCTGTGTTGCCAGCGGTCGCTTCGATGATTGTACCGCCCCGCGCGAGCTGGCCACGCTGTTCGGCATTAACGATCATCGACAACGCAATGCGATCCTTGATCGATCCGCCGGGATTCTGGCTTTCGAGCTTGACGAAGAGACGACACCTGCCGGTATCGAAGCTCTTCAGTTCGACGACCGGCGTCTCCCCAATCAGATCGAGCACTGACGCAAATGGCGGACGCAGGCGAGAGGACGCCTTTGTCGACGGTCGGCGGAACATCTCGAGGCTCATGCGGCTGCGGTCTCCAGAATGTCGGCATAGTGCCGTTGCGCAGCATCGGGATGCGAGCGCAGTCGGCTCTTCAGCAGTTGCGGAACAGTGGATTGTCGGGGTCGCTGGCGGGGCACCCGCTTCGGCAGCCGTTCAGGCGGCAGGTCAAGAAACCGTATGTCGGCATCAAGCCGCGCGCCGAAGAAGAAGGGAATCGAAACAGTGCCCTTCGAAAGACCCAGGGCAACGGAAATCATTGCATCGGGCGAGTTCATGCGCCTGAAGCAGCGCTGCCTGCAACTGCTTCATAGCGACAGGCGGGCGAGACTCTAGCGAGGCTTTCGCCGCTTGGTTGATTGAGGCTCTCGACGAAGCCACTAAGATTCGGCGGCCGATAATAGCTTGCTGCTCATTGGGACGTCGACCAACGCCGGGATTGAGAAAGGCAACCCTGCCCCACAAGGCGGGTGTCACACGTGCGGTGCGTCCGCTCGTCACGCCGGATGGTTTTTGAGACCTGGGTTCACGGCTAATCAGATGCACCCCTGTCGTCGTTTCGGTGCAGGCCGCCAGGGGGGCGTGTTGCAGCAGCTTGCAATTAGTTTCGCCAGTACGGGGCGTGCGAGCACGGGGCTGCACAATGAGATCATATGCCGGCGTGGGGACCAAGGTGTGGCGCAGCCTTAGAGAACTCAACACCGAGACCGGAGCAACGGAGACTGCTCTTTCGTCGAGCCAGTTTAAATTAGAACATTCTTTCTATAGTTTACGTCAATTATCCTGTTCGATAGCTCTGTCGACTAGCGATGAGACTTTTCAACGCAGCGCGGACATCCGCTGGCCGGATGTGACTTGCTATCCCTTTCAAGATCAAACAGGAGAACCCATGAGCAATCCAGTCCTTGTCAACCGGACCATTCTTGACTCCGACGTTGTACCGCTGACCAGCCGTGTCGGAGCTGAAATCAGAGGCGTTCGCCTTGGCGGAGACCTTTCGGACGCAGCGATAGCAGCCATCAACCAGCTTCTTCTAAAACACAAGGTGATCTTCTTCCGCGGCCAGGAGCACCTCGACGATGCGGAGCAGGAATTGTTCGCGCGGCGTCTGGGTAACCTTGTACCTCATCCCACGCAGGGGCCGGCAGCCGGCACGGCCTCAATCCTCAATCTCGATTCCGGCCGTGGCGGTGGCAGGGCAGACCAGTGGCATACCGATGTGACTTTCGTCGATGCCTATCCGAAATTCTCGGTCCTACGTGGCGTCGTCATTCCGGCGGCGGGGGGCGACACGATCTGGTCCAACACGCACGCCGCGTACGAGAATCTGCCGGCGCCGCTCAAAATATTGGCGGACAATCTGTGGGCTATTCATAGCAATGCCTACGACTACGCAGCCGTGCGCCCGCGCGCCACAGCCGAAGAGAAGAGGCACTTCGAGGAAGTCTTCACATCGACGATCTACGAGACCGAGCATCCGGTCGTGCGCGTCCATCCCGAAACCGGGGAGAAGTCGCTGCTGCTCGGCAATTTCGTGCAGCGCCTCGTCGGCCTTTCCAAGAGCGATTCCGCCAAACTCTACGAGGTGTTCCAGTCCTACGTCACTGCCCCGGAAAATACCGTGCGGTGGCGCTGGCAAGTAAGCGACGTCGCTATCTGGGACAACCGTGCTACCCAGCATTATGCGGTCAACGACTATGGCGACCAGCACCGGGTTGTGCGTCGCGCTACGGTTGACGGTGACGTTCCGATCGGCGTCGACGGTCGCCGCAGTATAACCCGTGTCAAGGCAGCCAAGCCGGCGGCGAAGGCAGCCTGACCGTCTGAACAGGGTAAAGATGAAAACTTCGTATCGCCGCGGCCATATCGCGCTGCTTAACCGCCCCACAAAGCCTTATGATTTCCGAGAAGCAAGGCGAGTTGCGGGCTCGAGGCTTGGCCCGAAATCGAGGTCCTGCAGCGTGGCGCATGGCTCGAGTCGCTGCTCGTGGCCCCGCTGCAGCGGTACAGG
>NZ_RZOF01000304.1:0-7654 GCF_003998955.1 Mesorhizobium sp. M4B.F.Ca.ET.017.02.2.1
CTACTCATACTCACTACTCACTACTCACTACTCACTACTCACTTACTCACGCCGCAGCAGCCAACCCCGCATCCAGCGCCTCGCCGATCTTCGCCACATCGGCCGCCGAGATGACCAGCGGCGGCGACAGGATGATGGTGTTGCCGGAGACGCGCAGCATGACGCCGGCCTGGTAGGCGGCTTCGGCCACCACGGCCAATGTCTTCTTGTCGCCCGGCTTCTTGGCGGCGCGGTCCGACACCAATTCGAGCGCCGCCATCAGGCCCTGGTAGCGAACGTCGCCGACCAGCTGATGCTTCGCCTTCAGCGCCTCCAGAACCTTGCCGAGCTCGACACCGCGCACCGCCGCGTTCTCGTTGACGGCGAGCCGTTTTGTCTCGGCGAGCGCCGCCAGCCCGGCCGCGCAGCCAACCGGGTGGCCGGAATAGGTGTAGCCGTGGCCAATGGCGCCGAAGCTCGTCTTGTCGGCCTCGAACACGTCGGCGACCTTGGCGCCGATCAGCGCAGCACCGAGCGGGAAGTAGCCGGACGTGACAGCCTTGGCGATGGTCATGAAGTCGGGTTTCGTGCCCGAGAGCCGCGAGCCGGACCATGCGCCGGTGCGGCCGAACCCGGTCACCACCTCGTCGGCGATCAGAAGGATGTCGTGGCGGTCGCAGATCGCGCGCACCAGCGGCATGAAGCTTTCATGCGGAACGATGACGCCGCCGGCGCCGAGCACCGGCTCCATGATAAAGGCGGCGATGGTGTCGGCGCCTTGGAAGGCGATCTCGTCCTCGATCGCCCGCGCGCAGAGCTTCGCCAGCTTCGCCGGATCGGTCTCGTCGAACGGGTTCCGGTAGGTCCATGGCGCCGGCGTGTGGAAGACGCCCGGCAGCAGCGGCTCGTAGTTGCGGCGGAAATTGGCGTTGCCGTTGACCGAGGCGCCGCCGAAATGCGTGCCGTGGTAGCCCTTCTTCAGCGCCAGGAATTTCGTCCGGTCGCCTTGGCCTCTTATCTTCCAGTATTGGCGCGCGAGCCGCAGCGCCGTCTCCACCGAGTCCGATCCGCCCGAGGTGAAGAAGGCGCGCACCATGCCCTCCGGCGCGAACCAGTCGGTGAGCTCGTAGGCGAGCTCGATCGACGGTCCGGTCGAGGTGCCGCGAAAGCCGGAATAGTAGGGGAGCGCATCGAGCTGCGCGGCCATCGCTTGCTTGATCGGGTCGCAGCTGTAGCCAAGGTTGACGTTCCACAGGCCACCGACCGCATCGAGCACGGTGCGGCCGTCGGCATCGGTCACCGAGACGCCGTCGCCCTTCATGATGATCTTCGGCGGCGTCGCCCGCATCTCGGCCGGATGCGCCATCGGATGCCAGATCGGCTTGGCGTTGTTCTCGGTGAGGAAGTTGATGTCACGCATCGGTGGGAACTCCGGTTTCCGATTGGGGGAGGGCAAGGCCGAAATGGCCAAGCGCCTCGGCATAGCTTCGCGCCGGCCGGGCGACGTCGAAATGCACGGTCAGCATGCCGGCGGCGATGGCGCCGTCGATGTTGCGCTGCTGGTCGTCGACGAACACGCACGCGCCGAGTGGCAGCTCCAGCGCCTCGCCGACCATCGCATAGGCGCGGCGGTCTGGCTTGAGGACGTGCGTGTAGGTGGCGTCGACGATCGTCTCGAACAGCGACAGCAGCGGCAGCCGCTGGCGGAAGCTCGTGCCGTAGAACAGGTCGAGCTCGTTGGAGAGGATGGCCAGCCTGACGCCGGCCGCATGCGCCGTCCGGATCGCCTGTTCGGCCTCCGGCCGCACCACCGCTTGCGGGTCGGCGCCGCGCGCCCGCTGCACGAAGGTCGACATGTCGCGCCAGTCCTCGCCGACCAGCTGGCCGACCTCGCGCGTGCGCGTCCTCCAGTAGTCGCGCTCGCTGATCTCGTCCGCCTGCATGGCCCGCCACAAAGGATCGGAGGCCGGGTCGAACGGGCCGCGCCAGGCAAGCGTGCCCGCCGCCAGACCCAGCGCGCGCTCAGTCAGCGCATGCGTCTCGAACAGCGTGCGGGTGACGACGCCGCCGAAGTCGAGCACCAGCGCCTTTGGCGAAGGACGGCTCATGCGGCGTGCCCACGGCCGGGCGGAACGATGCCCTCGGCGACCCAGCGGTCGAAGATCTCCAGCGCCTTGGCGCAGAACGCGGCGTCATTGATGTGTTCGGCGATCTCGTGCAGCTCGGCATTGGCAGGGACGCTGGCACGCATCTCCTCGACAAAGGCCGACAGCGCCTCTGGCTCATGCAGCGGCTCGCCTTCCTGGTCCCATTGCTGGATGCCGCCGGCGGGCAGGATGAAGGCGGTCGGGCCGGTCGCCGCGGCGAGCTTCTCGCCGATGGCGCGCGCGATCTCCTTGCGGGTCGAGGCGTCCGAGGTCACCGAGGCGAGCAACCGGTTGTGCGCATGGTAGGGCCGCTCGATGAAACGCGACGGCACCGTTTGCCAGGTCGGGAAATCCACCATGTCGATGGCGCCGGGCGCGACGATCTGCGGGATACCTTGCCGGCCCGCATTCTCCAGCCGGTCGGTGCCGGAATTCACCACCGAGCCGGTGAGCTGGTTGGCGAGTTCCTGCAGGCTGAAATCCATCACCGCGACAAAACCCTTTTGCGCCGCGATTGCCTCCAGCGCCCGTCCGCCCATGCCGGTGGTGTGGAAGACGATCACCTCGTAGCCGCGCTTTTCCAGCTCCGGCTTCAGCCTCACCATATAGTGCAGGCAGCTTTTGCCGAGCGAACTCATGCCGATCCGCGGCTTTGCCGCGTCCGGCTTGACGACGGCCTGCGCGGCACCCACCACCGCGCCGCAGGCCTGCGACAGCACCGCCTTGCAGGCGCTGTTGAGGCCATAGAGCCCGCCGGCCCAAAGGATCATCATCAGGTCTGTGGCGATCCGCTCGGGCGGCAGGAGATGCGAATAGGCGATCGTCGAGACGACGAATTTCGGCACGCCGAGCGGCAGCGCCAGCGCCACGTCGAGCGCAAGGTCGGTGCCCATCGAGCCGCCGAGCGCGATGACGCCGTCGATCTCGCTTTTGTCGTGGAGCGCGCGCGCCAGCCGCGAGGCGCCGAGCGCCATCAGCGTCATCGCCGAGTTCTCGTCGCCGCTGGCGATGATCGCCTCGATCGTCGTGTCGGCGGCTCTGGCCACCGCTTGCCTGTCATAGGCCGGCCGGTAGGGCGGGTCGCCGAGCACGCTGACATCCATCATCACCGCGACACCGCCGACGGCCTCGATGCGCTCGCGCATGAACAGAAGCTCGTCGGCCTTGGTGTCGCCGGTGCCGATAACCAGGATACGGCGTGTCTCGTCCACAGTCGGTTCTCCCTGCAATGTCGTTGTTGTCATGCCCGCTTGCGGCCCGGCAGCCTGCCGAAAAGCCGCTCGCTGATCCCGCGCGCCGCCGCGGCGACGCTGGCGCCGTGGCGCTCGATGTCGCCTTTCTGGATCCGCACCCGGGGTGCCGCGACAGCGATGGCGCCGATGGCCAGGCCGTCGGCGCCGAGGATCGGTGCCGCGACGCTGAGCACGCCTTCCTCATAGCCTTGCGAGCCGGTCGAATGGCCGCGCGCGCGTGCGGCGGCGATATGTTCGGCGAGCGTTTCGGCGTCGCCGATCGTGTAGGGCGTGAAGGCCGGCAGCGGTCCCGCGAGGACGCCGGCGCGGACTTGCTCCTCGGTGAACGCCAGGAAGGCAATTCCCGACGCCGTCGCATGCAAAGGCAGCACCTCGCCAAGCTGCACGCTGACGCGGTTGGCCTTGGCCGATTCGATGACATGGACCGAGATCAAGCCGCGCTTCGAATATTCCGACAGATGCACGGTCTCGCCGGTCTCGGCCGCCAGCTGCTCGACCACCGGCATCGCCATGCGCAGGAACGGAAACTGCGCCTCGCGCAACAGCGCCAGCCGCGCGATGCCGGCCCCCAGGCGATAGAGCCGCGTGGTCTCGTCCTGCTCCACCAGCCCGTGCTCGATGAGCGAGACCAGCAGCCGGCGCGTCGTAGCCTTGTCGAAGCCGGCGCGCCTGGCGAGATCGGCAAGCGCCGCCTCGGGCGCGCCGCGACCGAGCTTTTCCAGCAGCGAAACGGCTTTGCCTACCGTGCCCATGCAGGTCTGATCCTCCATCAGATACTTAACGTGCGAATTAACTTGACAGCAAGTCGATTCCTTTGCAAGTCTATATTCGAAATGTCGTTGCAAATAGTGAAACGATCAAGGCCCGGCAGAAGGCCACGGCATTTCAGGGACACTTGGTTTCCGCGAGCGCGGATCTGGAGGGAAAGATGACGACAATTGAAGCCGGCGAAGCGAACCGGCTAAGGAAGAACAGCCTTGGCGTAGGAGCCATCACCTTCATGGTGATCTCGGCCGCGGCGCCGCTCACGGCTGTGGCGGGTGGAACGCCGCTCGGCATGCTGATGGGCAACGGCGCCGGCTTTGCCGGCACCTATCTCATCGTCACCGTCCTGCTGCTCCTGTTCGCTGTCGGTTACGTCGCCATGTCGCGCCATGTCGGCAATGCGGGCGCCTTCTATGCCTATGCGGCGCGCGGTCTCGGCGGCCTCGCAGGCGGTGCGACGGCGCTGATCGCCATCCTCTCCTACAACGCCATGCAGATCGGCGTCATGGGCCTGCTCGGTGCCGCGACCGCCGGCCTGTTCGCCGGCTGGGGCATCGCTCTGCCCTGGTGGGTGTGGAGCTTCATCGCCATCGCCATCGTCGCCGTGCTCGGCTACCGGCAGGTCGACCTGTCGGCCAAGATCCTGACCGTGCTGGTGCTTGCCGAATATGTCGTGGTGCTGATCCTCGACCTGACGATCCTCAAGACCGGCGGCGACAGCGGCCTGTCGGCCGCACCGTTCAGCTGGAGCCAGATCACCAGCGGCGCGCCGGCGATCGCCATCCTGTTCTGCTTTGCCGCCTTCATCGGCTTCGAGGCGACCACCATCTACGCCGAGGAGGCGCGCGACCCCAAGGTCACCATTCCGCGTGCCACCTATTTCTCCGTCATCCTGATCGGCCTCTTCTACATGGTCACCGCCTGGCTGATGGCGGTCGGCGCCGGCGTCGACAAGCTGCTGCCGGACTTGCAGGGCCTGCAGGATCCGACCACCTTCCTGTTCGGCCTCTCCGACCGCTATTCCGGGACGGCGCTCACCCACGCCATGAGCATCCTGTTCGTGTCGAGCCTGTTCGCCGGGGTGCTGGCGTTCCACAACGCGGTCGCCCGCTACATCTATGTCGCCGGCCGTGAGAAGCTGCTGCCGCAGACCATCGGAGTGACCCATTCGGCGCACCAGAGCCCGCATGTCGCCTCTGTCATCCAGACCGTGCTTGCCGCTGTTGTCGTCGGGCTCTTCGCGGTGCTCGGCCTTGACCCGGTGCTGGCGCTGTTTTCGTGGCTGACCAATGTCGCGACGCTCGGCGTCATCGTGATGATGGCGGTGGCCTCGCTGGCCGTGGTGATGTACTTCCGCGCCAATCCGTCCGCTCAGGAAAACACGCTGAAGACCACCGTGCTGCCGGGGCTGACCTTCATCGCCTTCGTCGTCATCATCTACCTGATCGTCATCAATTTCGGCAGCCTGTCGGGCGCTGGCGGCTTCCTCGGCGTGTTCCTGCCGCTGCTGGTGCTGATCGCCGCCGTCGTCGGCCTGTTGCTGGCGAGCGCATTGAAGGGCCGCGATCCGGTCGCCTTCGACAATCTCGGTGTGCCGCTGAAGGATTGAGAAAGTCAAGGGGCGGCGCCTGGCGCCGCCCTTTCCATCGCAAAGGGAGTGACGGCATTGAGCTTTGCCGACGAGATCACCGTCGAGGCGCTGGAAGCCGATCCTTACCCGATCTACGCCGAGCTCAGGCGCAGCGCCCCGGTCGCCTATGTGCCGGCGGTCAACCTCTGGTTCGTCACTCGCTGGAAGGATGTCGAGACAGTCACCAAGTCGCCCGACATCTTCTCGGCGGTGGTCGGCACGTCGCCGGTCGAACGCTCCTTCGGCAAGCCGACCATCCTGACCACCGACGGCGAGACGCACAAAGACCTTCGCCAGGGCGTCGATCCAAAATATCGGCCGCGCACCGTCGCCTCCTATGCCGGCGACCTCGTGCGCTCGATCGCCGGGCCCTTTCTCGACCAGATCGCCGAACAGGGCACGGCGGAACTGATGGCAGACTATTTCGAGCCGGTGTCAACGCTCAGCCTGGCGCGTTCGCTCGGCCTCGACGACATCGATATGCCGACCCTGCGGCGCTGGTTCTATGGCCTCGCCCAGGGCGCCATCAATTTCGAGAACGACCCGAAGCGGCAGGAGGTCGCCGATGCGATCAGCGCCGAGGTCGGCGCCGCCATCCTGCCGACGCTTGAGCGGCTCGCCCGCGAGCCCGACGACTCGGCGCTTTCGCACATGCTGCATGACGGCATGCCGGATGGGAAAACCCGTCCAATCGATTTCCTGATGCCGAGCATCAAGGTCATCCTGCTCGGCGGCATGCAGGAGCCCGGCCATGGCGCCGGCTCGATCCTTGCCGGCCTGCTCGCCCATCCCGAACAACTGCGGCAAGTGCTCGACGACCCCGACACCTTCGTGCCGAAGGCGGTCGACGAGGGCCTGCGCTGGGTGGCGCCGATCGGCACCCAGACGCGCCAGACGACACGCGCGGTGGAGATCGGCGGCGCCGTGGTCCCCGCCGGCGCGCCGGTCGCGGCGCTGGTCTCCTCGGCCAGCCGCGACGAAAGCCGCTTCACCGACCCCGATCGTTTCGACATCCATCGCGACGAAGGCAACCACGCCGCCTTCGGCTTCGGCCATCATTTCTGTTCCGGCCGCTTTTTCGCGCGCGAGCAGATGTGCCTGGCGCTACGGTTGTTGCTCGAGCGCTTCCCGGACCTGAAACTGGTGCCCGGGAAGGAACCGGTGTTCCGCGGCTGGGAGTTCCGCGCGCCTACCACCCTCAATGTCGCCTTCGGAGCCGCTGCCCAATGATCAGCCAGACCACCATCGACACGCTGCGCAAGGCCGAGGTCGGCGCGCGAAATCTGTTCATCGATGGCGTCCAGACGGCAGCCGCGACCGGCGCCACCTTGCCGGTGATCTCGCCGATCGACGGACGTCCCTTCGCCAGCATCGCCGACGGCAATGCCGCCGATGTCGATCGCGCGGTGCTCGCTGCCCGCAAGGCCTTCGAGAAGGGGTCCTGGTCGCGCGCGGCTCCCGCCTTTCGCAAGAAGGTGCTGACGAGGCTCGCCGAACTGGTCGAGAAGCACGCCGACGAACTCGCCGTGCTCGGCGTGCGCGACAACGGCACCGAGATCGGCATGGCCTACAAGGCCGAGCCGCTGTCGGCGGCCGGCACCATCCGCTACTACGCCGAGGCGATCGACAAGATCTATGGCGAGATCGCGCCGACTGCCGACAATGTGCTGGGCCTGATCCACAAGGAACCGCTCGGCGTCGTCGGCGTCATCGTGCCGTGGAATTTCCCGCTGATGATTGGCGCCTGGAAGATCGCGCCGGCGCTCGCCGCCGGCAACTCGATCGTCGTCAAGCCGCCGGAAATCGCCTCGCTGACGCTGCTGCGGCTGGCCGAGCTTGCTGCCGAGGCCGGGTTGCCGGAAGGCGTTTTCAATGTCGTC
>NZ_RZOF01000305.1:0-7630 GCF_003998955.1 Mesorhizobium sp. M4B.F.Ca.ET.017.02.2.1
AACAAGAACCTGTTCGGCGGCAAGTACAGCCGGACCATGAGCTACTGGCAGAATTCCGAGCTTTCCGCGCTCGGCCATCCGGCCGACGACAGGGAAAAGGCGCTGCTGGCGCCCTACCCCGGCCGCGTGCCCGCCAATGTCATGGACGGCAGCTGGCGGCCGCCGGTCACCGACGGCTCGGGCCAGGACCGCAAGGTGCTGAGGGTGGCTTTCGAGCTGCTGAAGAGCGAGGGCTACACGGTCAAGGACGGCGTGATGCACGACCCGCAGGGTAATCCCTTCGGCTTCGAGATCCTGACCGCCTCGCAGGATGAGGAGCGGCTCGCCGCCATTTACCAGCGCACGCTGGAGAAGATCGGCATCGAGATGACCATCCGCAGCCTTGACGGCGACCAGATCCAGTCGCGCAAGCAGCGTTTCGATTTCGAGGTACTGATCGGCTCCAGCGGCTTCAACAACTCATTGTCGCCGGGCATCGAGCAGATCGGCCGCTGGGGTTCTTCCGCCGCCAGCGCCGAAGGATCGTTCAACCTTGCGGGCGTCGCCGACCCGTCCGTGGACGCGGCGATCGATGCGATGCTGAGGGCGCGTTCCAAGGAAGACTATGTCGCCGCCGTTCGTGTCCTCGACCGGCTGCTGATCTCCGGCAACTATATGGTGCCGATGCAGTACAACGCGCAGCAATGGCTCGCTTACTGGAATTATCTGGAACATCCGCAAAAGACCCCCATATTCGGCTATCAGCTGCCAAGCTGGTGGCGCAAGCCGAACTGAATTCCGGACAGGAGCAGAGGATGAGCGGCGAGAATTCCGTCACGGTGGATGTCGTATCCGATGTCGTCTGCCCGTGGTGCTTTATCGGCCAGAAACGGCTCGACAGGGCGATTGCCGCCGCGGGCGACGTCGAGGTGCATGCCCGCTGGCGGCCGTTCCAGCTCGACCCCACCATCCCGCCCGAAGGCATGGATCGCCGCGATTACATGATCGCCAAGTTCGGCAGCGAGGAGCGCATTCGCCAGATCCATGCCCGCATCGAGCCGCTGGGCGAGGCCGAAGGGATCCATTTCGCCTTCGACGCCATCAAGGTGGCAGCCAATACGCTCGACGCGCACCGCGTCATCCGCTGGGCGGGCGCCGCCGGCGAGGAGGTGCAGAACCGGCTGGTGCGCCGGCTGTTCCAGCTCAATTTCGAGGAAGGCGCGAATCTCGGCGATCACGCCGTGCTGACGGCAGCCGCCCGCGAAGCCGGCATGGATGCGTCCGTGGTCGAGACGCTGCTGCCGACCGATGCCGATATCGAGGCGGTGCGCACCGAAATCACGACCGCTTCGCGCATGGGCATCACCGGTGTCCCCTGCTTCCTGCTCGAAGGCAAATACGCGGTGATGGGCGCGCAGGAAGCCGACACGCTCGCCGACGCCATCCGCCAGGTGGCCGCGGCCAAGGCGCGGGGCGAACTGGAAACAGCGACCGGCTGAGCAACACCGGCTTACTTCACCGTAACCTTGGCCTTGCTGACGAAGAAGCCGTGGCCGTTGCTGCCCGTACAGCTCAGCCCCTTCTTCGACGACTGGCAGGAAAACGATCCTTTGCTCCAGCTGTTTCCGTAGGCGAGCTTTGCGACGTCGCCGCAGCAGCCTTGCTCGCCGGGGTTCTTGATCTGGGTAGCGGGACCCTTCGGCCCCAGGATGACGGTGATGTAGCTCGGCTCGACGCGCGAGCAGCTCAGCTCGGGGCCGCCGTCCTGCGGTTGATAGGTGCTGGTCCCGTCCTTCGGCGTGTAGATGCAGCCGATATTGCCTGACGGCGTGTTGAACTCGACCTGCCCTTCGGCATTCGCCGGGATGGTCTGGCTGCCGGCATGTGCCGGCGCCAGCCAGGCGAGTGTCGATAGCATCGCGGCTGACAATGTCCGTGCAAACATCAGAAAACTCCTCCGCTCCAGGGCCGGTGCAAAATTCGAAACCGAACGGCCGGCACGTCGAACACAGTCGGCGTTCGCCTGAAAGAGCAATGGCGGATCGATGTATCGGGACGATGCCGGGCGCCTTCGCTTCGCTTCCCGGCATGTTTCGACCTGCCCGGGAACATCACGAAGGCCGGCTCCGAAAGACGCGAGCAGGCAACTTTTCGACCGCTCCGGTTCGCCCTCGGACGGAAATTCAGCTGAGCTGGAGAGCAGATCGGTTCACGAAACCGTGTTTTTGGTTTCCCTTAGGGAAGGTCCTCCACTCGACATGAGTGAGCCGCAACTTATTGAAAGAAAGGGAAATATCCCGTTTGAGCACGACCGTATCGCGGTGCGATCTGTTGCGCAGGGGCAACGGCTCGTGTGGCGGTTCACATTCGCCGACACAAAATTAATGGAAAATGATCAATTGGTGTTACTATCCGTAACAAAACTAAAAAGGTTTGGGCGGGATCGTGATTCGGGTTGGCAGACCGAGACGTTCAATATCGGAGAAAAGTGCTAGCGACGCCAGAAGGCAGCCGCCCCTGACCCCGGTGTCGTCGATGCGAACCTTCTGGGGACTGATGCGAGCCTACTGGTTCTCGGATCGCTGGAAGGAAGCCTGGACCCTCACCCTCGTCATCGCGCTGCTCACGGCGTTGTCCAGCAAGTCCGGCGTGTGGTTCGCCGAAGCATCCGGCGAACTGGTCAATTCGATTGCTTTCTTCCACGATGCCGCAAATACCACCCCGCTGAAGACGCTGCTCACCAACGCCGGCATCCTCATTCTTATCGTCGTGCTCAAGGATGCAGGCTTCACCGGCATACGCAGCCTTGTTTCGGCAACGTTGCACCGCAAATGGCGCGGCTGGCTGGACGGCCGCTTCAACGAGGCGCTCCTCGATACCAATCACACGCATTTCCACGCCCAGCACGGTTCGTCCGACTCGCTGGCGCCCGACAACATCGACCAGCGGGTCCAGGAATCGATCAAGGACATGACCGGCGGAGCCATCGGCCTCGCCATGGGCGTGCTCGCCGTTGCCACCTCGCTTTACTTTGTCGGCCAGAAGCTGCTCGAGACCTCGGTCGAAGTGCGGGGACTGGAATTCCTCGGCAGCTACGGCAGCGCGGTCCTGGCTTTCCTGGCCGTCGCCTTCTACGTGCCGTTGAATACCTGGATCGCGGTCAAGCTGGGCAGGCTGCTGGAACGTCTCAACGTGAGGATGCAGCAGTCGGAAGGCAGCTATCGCGGCGAGCTGACCACCTTCCTGCGCCGCAGTTTCCATGTCGCAGCGTCGCAGGGCGAGAATGTGCAGAAGACCATGCACAACCGGCTCTATGCCGATATCGACCGCAACTGGGCGCGGCTGAACATCGTCAACACCGGCTACAACTCGTTCGAGCTGATCTACAATTTCATCGGCGCCCGCATCGTCGCCTATGGCCCGGGCCTGGTGCCCTTCATCCACAATGGCTTCGATCTCAAGGGCTACATAACCGGCTCCGAAATGGTCAACGCGCTGATCGGCCAGTGCTCATGGTTCATCCATGTCATGCCGGCCATCGCGACGCTGCGGGCCAACAGCCAGCGCGTGACGGAACTGGCCAACGCCATCGAGAACGTGCAGCAGCCGCAGGAATTCTACCGGCAGACCGGCCGCTCCGACTTCAGCTATGCCGGCCAGAATCCCGTCTTCGGCCTGACCATCCAGAAGCTCGAGCTGGCGCATCAGGGCGAGGATGCGACGCCCTTCCTGAGCGCCGCGAACCTTCGCTTCCGGCGCGGCGAGTGGACCTTCCTCAAGGGCGAATCCGGCTGCGGCAAGACTTCGCTGATCAAGGCGATCAACGGTCTGTGGCCCTATGGCCGTGGCACCATCGTCTTCCCGGAAGGGGTCAAGAACTTCTACGCCGCCCAGGAGGTCAAGCTGCAGCAGGTGTCGCTCAAGCAGCTGGTCTGCCTGCCCGGCTCCGAGCGCGACCACACCGATGCTCAGGTCGCATCCGCCCTGCACAAGGCAGGCCTTGGCGATTTCATCGAACATTTGGACGACGAAAGCCGTGACGGGAAGAACTGGGACCAGGTGCTTTCGGGCGGCCAGAAGCAGAAGCTGGTGGTTGCCCGCATCCTGCTGCAGCAGCCGGGCCTTTTGTTCCTCGACGAGGCGACCGGCGCACTCGATCCCGAAGGCAAGGTCGCCTTCCACCAGGCGATCAAGGACAATTGTCCCGATGTCACGGTGATCAGCGTCATGCATGAGGCCGTGCCGCCGCGCTCGCTCACCGGCGCCGACTTCTACCACAGCGTGGTGGCGATCAGTGACGGCATCGCCACCAAGAAGCCGCTCGCGCCGAGCCTGCCGCGCGAACTCACCACCATCCTCGCGCAGCCCAGGCCGCCCGAGGACAAATGGCTGCGCTTCTCGCGCCGGCTGAAGCAGAAATAGCCTCGCTCCCCTCTCTTCGATCGGCCTCCGGCATCAGGCTGTTCCTTGGGCCGTTGAACGGCGATCACAGTGTCGCGATCTTGCCATTGGCCGCGGTTTTCCCGCGCCCTTGCGATTGACTCGGGCCGAGGCGCTCCTATGTTGCGCCGGCTCGCAGAATTCAAACCCGAACCCGCGAGCAGAAAGGTCAACCCGCCATGCCTGGCGACAGTCACAGTCGAACGCAATCGCCGTCCGCCTTGACGTGACCTGACGGCTCACGTCCTGCCGGACGGCAAGGAGTGAGCCATGAACGAATTCGTACCCGTCTTGGACGACGAAGCCATCGCCGTCGCCCGTGTCCTTGCCAACGACCACGTCGCCGACGTCGTCGAGGCGCTGAACCACGAACCACGCGAAACAGCCATCGAGTTGCTTTGCGCCGTGCCTTTCGAGCGCCTGGTCGAGATCTTCGACCAACCGCAACTCGAAAGCGCTCCGGAGCTCGTCGAAGCCTTGCCGCGCGCCAAGGCCAGCAAGCTCTTGACCGCCATGTCCGTCGACCGTGCGGCCGACATTTTGCGCGAGCTCGAGGAGCCGGCCCGTTCCGAGCTGCTCGGCGCGCTCGCGCCGCCGCTGCGCGCGACGCTGCTGTCCATTCTGGGTTATCCGGAGGGCAGCGCCGCGTCGATCATGACGACGGAATTCGTCTGCGTGCCTTCGGACTGGACCGTCGGCCGCACGCTCGACTACATCCGCAAGGTCGAACGCACCCGCGAGACCGTCTACGCGATCTACATCGTCGATCCGGCGACGCACCTTCTGGTGCGCTCGACCGGACTGCGCCGTCTGATTACCGGCGAGCCCGACGATCCTATCCTGTCGGTGGCGCCGGATCGTGCGCCGGTGACCGTCACCCCCCTGACCGACCGAGAGACCCTGGCACAGACGATCTCCAAATACGACCTGCTCGCCGTGCCGGTGGTCGATCATGGCAAGATCCTCGGCATCGTCACCATCGACGACATCATCGACACGATGGTCGAGGAGACGACCGAGGACGTGCATCGTTTCGGCGGCATGGAGGCGCTCGAAGAGCCCTATATGAAGATGGGCTTCCTCGCCATGATCCAGAAACGCGGCGGCTGGCTCTGCGCGCTGTTCATCAGCGAGATGCTGACCGCCAATGCCATGCAAAGCTATGAGGGCGAGTTGGAGAAGGCGATCGTGCTCACCCTCTTCATTCCGCTGATCATGAGTTCCGGGGGCAACTCCGGCTCGCAGGCGACGTCGCTGGTCATCCGGGCGCTGGCGCTGCGCGAGATCGGCCTTGGCGACTGGTGGCGGGTGGCGCTGCGCGAACTGCCGACCGGCCTGGTGCTCGGGGCGATCCTCGGCGTCGTCGGCATATGCCGCATCACGCTGTGGCAGTATTTCGGCTTCTACGACTACGGCCCGCACTGGGAACGGATTGCGGCGACGGTAGGCGCCGCGTTGGTCGGCATCGTCACCTTCGGCTCGCTCTCCGGCTCGATGCTGCCGTTCGCGCTGAAGCGCATCGGCTTCGATCCGGCCAGCGCCTCGGCGCCGTTCGTCGCCACGCTGGTCGACGTCACCGGCCTGGTGATCTACTTCTCGGTGGCGCTGGTGATCCTGCGCGGCACGCTGCTGTAGACCCCTGGCAAGGCCGTCGCCCACAGAATTGGTGGCGGCCTTGCGATATGCGCACGATCAGACGCGCTCGCCGTCCTTCACGCGGTAGGTCGGCTTGTACATGGTGACCAGCTCTTCCGCCGCCGTCGGGTGCACGGCCATGGTGCGGTCGAAATCTTCCTTGGTCAGTCCTGCTTTCAGCGGGATCCCCAGAAGCTGCGCCATCTCGCCGGCATCCGGCCCGAGGATATGGGCGCCAAGCACCTTCCGAGACGCGCCGTCTACCACCAGCTTCATCAGCATCTTCTCGTCGCGGCCGGAGAGCGTATGCCGCATCGGCCGGAAGCTGGCGCGGTAGATCTCGATGTCGGCAAAGCGTTTGACCGCCTCGTCCTCCGACAGGCCGACAGTGCCGATCTCCGGCTGCGAGAACACCGCCGTCGGGATGGTGTCATGGTCGGGCGCGGTCGGGTTGCCTTTGAAGGCGGTCTCGATGAAGCACATCGCCTCGTGGATCGCCACCGGCGTCAACTGCACGCGGTTGGTGACGTCGCCGATCGCCCAGATGTTGTCGATATTGGTGCGCGAATATTTGTCGACATTGATGGCGCCGGTCTTGCTGAGCTCGATGCCAACTCCCTCCAGACCCATGTTCTCGGTGTTTGGGATGCGGCCAATGGCGAGCATCACCTGGTCGACGGTCAGCACCTTGCCGCCGGTGACGAGCGCGTCCAGGCGCCCATCCGGCCGCTTGCGCACCCATTCCGACACCGCATGGCACAGGATCCTGATGCCCTTCTTCTCCATCGTTTCGTGCAGCGTGCGCCTGAGGTCCATGTCGAAGCGGGAGAGGATCTCCTTGCCGCGATAGACCAGCGTAGTCTCGACGCCGAGCCCGTGGAAGATGTTGGCGAATTCGACGGCGATATAGCCGCCGCCCTCGACCATGATCGCCTTCGGCAATTGCTTGAGGTCGAAGGCTTCGTTGGAGAAGATGCAGTGCTCGTGGCCGACGAGGGCCGGATGCGGCGCCGGGCGGCCGCCGGTGGCGATCAGGATCTGGTCGGCGGTGACGGTGCGGTCGTCGCCGAGCAGATGCACCACATGTGGGTCGACCAGCATGGCGCGCGAATGGAACGTCTCGCCGCCGGCACCTTTCACATTCTTCTCGTAGATCGCTTCCAGCCGGGCGATCTCACGGTCCTTGTTGGCGACCAGCATCGGCCAGTCGAAGCTGGCCTCGGGCACCGTCCAGCCGTAACCGGCGGCATCGGCGAAATGCTCCGGAAACTGGGAGGCGTAGACGTAAAGCTTCTTCGGCACGCAGCCGCGGATGACGCAGGTGCCGCCATAGCGGTATTCCTCGGCGATGGCGACGCGCTTGCCGAGTGCGGCCGCGACACGGGCCGCCCGCACCCCGCCGGAGCCGCCGCCGATGACGAAAAGATCGTAGTCGTAAGCGGTCATCACGGAACTCCTGCAGAGAAAGGCCGAGGCACAGGTAGGCTGCCGGGCGGCAAAAGAAAAGCCCGGACAAAGCCGGGCTTTCTGGTCCAGCGGCCGTCATGCCGCCTGTAGATGCAAATCAGTTCTGCGT
>NZ_RZOF01000306.1:0-7627 GCF_003998955.1 Mesorhizobium sp. M4B.F.Ca.ET.017.02.2.1
GACAGGCGCCGGCTGCTGGCGCTGCCTGGCGTGACGGCGATTGCCGGCGCGTTGATCACGGCGGCGATCTCCTTTGCGATTCTCGTCGGCGCCACGCCGATCACGCCTGACGCAAGGGCCACGCTGGCGCTGATCGCGCTCAATGCCGTCTTCGTCCTGTTCCTGATCGCGCTTATCGGCCGCGAGGTTCACCGTATTGTGATGGCGCGCAAGCACGGCAAGG
The DNA here is from genome assembly GCF_003998955.1 of Mesorhizobium sp. M4B.F.Ca.ET.017.02.2.1. Taxonomy (NCBI): domain Bacteria; kingdom Pseudomonadati; phylum Pseudomonadota; class Alphaproteobacteria; order Hyphomicrobiales; family Phyllobacteriaceae; genus Mesorhizobium; species Mesorhizobium sp. M4B.F.Ca.ET.017.02.2.1. The sequence continues at coordinate 224 of NZ_RZOF01000306.1, forward strand.
CGGCGTCGCGGCTGCATGTGCGCATCGTGGCGATGTTCGCGCTGGTCGCCGCCATTCCCGCCATCATGGTGGCCATCATCGCCTCGATCACGCTCGACATCGGCCTCGACCGCTGGTTCGAGATCCGCACCAAGACGATCGTCAATTCGTCGCTGTCGATCGCCGACGCCTATGTCCAGGAGAACGCGCGCAACCTGCAGGGCACGACGCTGTCGATGGCCTATGACCTCGATGCCTCGCGCACGCTCTATGGCCTCGACCGCACGGGCTTCCTCGATCTGATGAACAAGGAAGCGGTTGGCCGTTCGCTTGCGCATGCGGCGCTGATCAAGCCCGACGGCTCCTTCGTGATGAGCGCCAAGACCGACGCCGACTTCGCCATGCCGGAGCCCCCACCCGGCGCTGTGGAGACCGCCGCCGACGGCAAGCCGGTGCTGATCGAGCCGCGCACCCGCAACATCATGGGCGCTATCGTCAAGCTGCGCGAGATCGACGGGCTTTACCTCTACACAATCCGCCTGGTCGATCCCGATGTGATCAAGGCGCGCCAGATCGTCAGGTCGAACACCGACGAATACCGCAACCTGCAGGACAACCGCCGCACCTCGCAGGTCGCTTTCGCGCTGCCCTATCTGTCGCTGACGCTGATCGTCATCCTGTCGGCGATCTGGACCGGCATCGCCGTTGCCGACCGGCTGGTGCGGCCGATCCGCCAGCTGATCGGCGCCGCCGACGAGGTCGCTACCGGCAATCTCGATGTCGCCGTGCCGGTCAGGCTCTCCGACGGCGACGTCGCCTCGCTCGGCGACACCTTCAACAACATGATCCTCGAGCTCAAATCGCAGCGCAACGAGCTTCTCTCCGCCAAGGACCTGATCGACGAGCGCCGCCGCTTCTCGGAAGCGGTGCTGGCGGGCGTCACCGCCGGCGTCATCGGCGTCGATCCCTACGGCATCGTCACCATCGTCAACCGCTCGGCCGAGACCATGCTGGCGATCTCGGCCAGCGCCGCACTCGGGCAGAACCTGTCCGCCGTGCTGCCGCATGTCGGCCGCGTCTTCGAAATCGGTCGCAAGTCGGGCAAGCCGGTCTATCGCGAGCAGGTGACCTTCTACCGCACCGGCGCCGAGCGGACTTTCAACGTCCAGATCACCATCGAGGCCGGCGACGACGGTTCGGAGGAGAAATCCTACGTCGTGACGGTCGACGACATCACCGACCTGGTCCAGGCGCAGCGCTCGTCGGCCTGGGCCGATGTGGCGAGGCGTATCGCCCACGAGATCAAGAACCCGCTGACGCCGATCCAGCTTTCGGCTGAGCGCATAAAGCGCCGCTACGGCAAAGTCATCACCGAGGATCGCGAGGTCTTCGACCAGTGCACCGACACGATCATCCGGCAGGTCGAGGATATCGGCCGCATGGTCGACGAATTCTCCGCCTTCGCGCGCATGCCGAAGCCGGAAATGAAGGCCATCGACCTGCGCGAATCGCTGCGCGAGGCATCGTTCCTCGTCGAGGTCAGTCGCTCCGACATCGCCTTCGAGCGCGATTTCGGCGGCGAACCGCTGAAGGGCACTTTCGACAGCCGGCTGATGGCGCAGGCGTTCGGCAACGTCATCAAGAACGCCGCCGAGGCCATTGACGGACTTGATGCAAAAGATCGTTCGGACGGCACAATCCGGATTCAAGCCGGGCGCCAGAATGGCGCCATCAGAATCGATGTCATCGACAATGGCAGAGGGCTGCCGCGCGAAAATCGCCAAAGGCTGCTCGAGCCCTACATGACGACGCGGGAAAAAGGCACCGGTCTTGGCCTCGCTATCGTCAAGAAGATCGTGGAGGACCATGGCGGCCGGCTTGAACTGCATGATGCGCCGGCGGATTTCCACGGCGGCCGAGGCGCGATGATCTCGATCATCCTGCCGCCGGCGACGGTCGCCGCCGCGCCGCCACGCGACGAAGGCCGAACGGAACACCAAAGAGAAACTGAAAAGGTCGGTAATGGCGTCTGATATTCTCATCGTCGATGACGAGGAAGACATCCGCGAACTCGTCGCAGGCATCCTGAGCGACGAAGGTCACGAAACCCGCACGGCGTTCGACGCCGACAGCGCGCTGGCGGCGATTGCCGATCGCGCGCCGAGGCTGATCTTCCTCGACATCTGGCTGCAGGGCTCGCGTCTCGACGGTCTGGCCCTGCTGGACGAGATCAAGACGATGCATCCGAACCTGCCGGTGGTGATGATTTCCGGCCACGGCAATATTGAAACGGCGGTTTCGGCCATCCGCCGCGGCGCCTATGACTTCATCGAGAAGCCGTTCAAGGCCGACCGTCTGATCCTTATCGCCGAGCGCGCGCTCGAAACCTCGAAACTGAGACGCGAGGTGTCGGACCTCAAGCAACGCAGCGGCGAGACCTTCGATCTGATCGGCATGTCGTCGGCGATGAGCCAGTTGCGCCAGACCATCGAGCGCGTCGCGCCGACCAACAGCCGCATCATGATCATCGGCCCGTCCGGTTCCGGCAAGGAACTGGCCGCGCGCGCCATCCACGCGCTGTCGACGCGCAAAGCCGCTCCGTTCGTCACCTTGAGCGCGGCCACCATCACGCCGGAGCGTATGGAGATCGAGCTGTTCGGCACAGAATCGAACGGCACCGAGCGCAAGGTCGGCGCGCTGGAGGAGGCGCATCGCGGCATCCTCTACATCGACGAAGTCGCCGACATGCCGCGCGAGACGCAGAACAAGATCCTGCGCGTGCTGGTCGAGCAGCAGTTCGAGCGGGTAGGGGGCACCAAGAGGGTCAAGGTCGACGTCCGCATCATCTCGTCCACCTCGCAGAACCTGGAGGCAATGATCGCCGACGGCCGTTTCCGCGAAGACCTCTACCACCGCCTGGCGGTGGTTCCGGTCGCGGTACCGGGCTTGGCCGAGCGGCGCGAGGACATCCCCTATCTGGTCGACAATTTCATGAAGCAGATCGCCCGCCAGGCCGGCATCAAGCCGCGCCGCATCGGCGACGATGCGCTGGCGGTGCTGCAGGCCCACAACTGGCCCGGCAATGTCCGGCAGTTGCGCAACAATGTCGAACGGCTGATGATCCTGGCCCGGGGCGAGGATGTCGACGCGCCGATCACCGCCGATCTGCTGCCGTCGGAGATCGGCGACGTCATGCCGCGCACGCCCAACCAGTCGGACCAGCACATCATGGCGCTGCCGCTGCGCGAGGCGCGCGAACAGTTCGAGAAGGACTATCTGATCGCCCAGATCAACCGCTTCGGCGGCAACATCTCGAAAACCGCCGAATTCATTGGCATGGAGCGCTCCGCTCTGCACCGCAAGCTGAAGTCGCTGGGCGTCTGACAACGGCCTGTTGTTGGTCCAGCGGCTCCCGGCCGGCCGATTGCCGGTTACGGCCGCGGCGGAATCGCTTAAACAAACCGAAAGTCCCCAGGGGTGATCCATGCCGCGCATTGCCTATGTGAACGGGCGCTATGTCGCCCATGCCGACGCTTCCGTGCATATCGAGGATCGCGGCTATCAGTTCGCCGACGGCGTCTATGAGGTCTGCGAGGTGGCGCGCGGCTTCATCGTCGACATGCCGCGCCATCTCGGCCGCCTGAACCGCTCGCTGAGCGAACTGTCGATCGATTGGCCGGTGACGCAGGCCGTGCTGCCTCTCATTCTGCGCGAGGTGGTGCGCCGCAACCACGTCGTCAACGGCCTGGTCTATGTCCAGGTGACGCGCGGCGTCGCCAGCCGTGACTTCGTCTTTCCGGCGCCCGGCACAAGGCCGTCGCTGGTGGTGACCGCCAGGAAGGCCGATCCTGCCGCCGCGATCAAGCGAGCCGAGACCGGCATCAAGGTCATCACCGTGCCGGAGAACCGCTGGGATCGGGTCGACATCAAGAGCACCGGGCTGCTGCCCAATGTGCTGGCCAAGCAGAAGGCCAAGGAGGCCGACGCCCAGGAAGCCTGGTTCGTCGACGGCGACGGCATGGTCACCGAGGGCGGCTCCTCCAACGCCTGGATCGTCACCGGCGATGGCGTTCTGGTGACGCGGCCGGCCGAGCACGGGATCCTGCGCGGCATTACCCGTACGACGCTGTTCGATGTTGCCGCCAAGCTCGGCGTGAAGATCGAAGAGCGCAAATTTTCGGTCACCGAGGCCAAGGCGGCGCGCGAGGCCTTCATCAGCTCCGCGACCACGATCGCCATGCCGATCGTGGCAATCGACGGCGCTCCGGTGGCCAATGGCCACCCCGGTTCCGTAACACTTTCGTTGCGTCAGGCATTTTTTGACGTTGCGGAAAAAAGTCCGGCCTGATAACCGCACAGATGGAATGAAAATCAATATCTCGTTCTGCTTGTCGTTATTTGACGGCAAGAGGGTGTTTGCGCGCTTGACATGTGCCGGATAAATTGGCGCATTGGCTGCAAACCGAAGGGGATCGGCGAAAGACAAAAACAATGGCGGAACGATCGCAAAACCTTCAGGACCTGTTCCTGAATTCAGTTCGCAAGAGCAAAAATCCACTCACCATCTTCCTCATCAACGGCGTCAAGCTGACCGGCGTGGTCACCTCGTTCGACAATTTTTGTGTGTTGTTGCGGCGTGACGGGCATTCCCAGCTTGTCTACAAGCACGCCATTTCCACGATCATGCCGAGCCAGCCGGTTCAGATGTTCGATGGCGAGGAAAGCCAGGGCGCCTGATTGGCACGTGAGAAAGACGCGGACCGCAGCGTCCGCGGAAAACCAGCGCACCAGCTGAGGCCGGAAGACAAAGCTCCGACCCGGGCAGTCGTCATTGTGCCCGTGCTCGCTCGCCAGCCGCGCGGCGAGGACGAAACCAACCGGCCGCGCCTGACGCGCTCCGCCGAGGCCCGCCACGACGAAGCGGTCGGCCTCGCCGGCGCCATCGACCTCGATCCGGTTCACACGGCCGTGGTCACCGTCACCGATCCGCGCCCGGCGACCTTGCTCGGCAGTGGCAAGGTGGCGGAATTCGCCGATATCGTGAAGGAGCGCCACGCGGAACTGGTCATCGTAGACCATCCGCTGACGCCGGTGCAGCAACGCAATCTCGAGAAGGAATTCAACGCCAAGGTGCTCGACCGCACCGGGCTGATCCTGGAGATTTTCGGCGAGCGCGCCCGCACCAAGGAAGGCACGCTGCAGGTCGAGCTTGCGCATCTCAACTACCAGAAGGGCCGCCTTGTGCGGAGCTGGACCCACCTCGAGCGTCAGCGCGGCGGCGCCGGCTTCCTTGGCGGTCCCGGCGAAACGCAGATCGAATCCGACCGGCGGCAGTTGCAGGAAAAGATCATCAAGCTCAAGCATGAGCTGGAGACGGTTCGCCGCACCCGCGACCTGCACCGCGCCAAGCGCAAGAAGGTGCCATTCCCGGTGGTGGCGATCGTCGGCTACACCAATGCCGGAAAGTCGACGCTGTTCAACAAGCTGACCGGAGCTGGGGTGCTGGCCGAGGACATGCTGTTCGCCACGCTCGACCCGACGCTGCGCCGCGTGCGCCTGCCGCATGGCACGCCGGTCATCCTGTCCGATACGGTCGGCTTCATCTCGGACCTGCCGACGCATTTGGTTGCCGCCTTCCGGGCGACGCTGGAAGAGGTGGTCGAAGCCGACCTCGTCATCCACCTGCGCGACATCTCAGACCCCGATACGGCGGCGCAGGCCGAGGATGTCGAGCGCATCCTTGCCGATCTTGGCGTCGATGCCAGTGACGCCAAGCGCGTGATCGAGGTCTGGAACAAGATCGACCTGCTCGACGAGGGCAACCAGGAGCGGCTGCTGGCCGATGGCGCCGCCACCAAGGCGCCACCAGTCGCCATATCGGCGGTCACCGGCGAGGGCATCGATGCACTGAAGGCGCTTATCGAAACCAGGATGTCGGGTGAGCTGGAAACGACAACGCTGACGCTGACGCCGGCCCAGTTTGGCCTTGTCGACTGGATCTACCGCAACGGCGACGTCGTTTCGCGGGTCGACAATGAGGATGGCAGCGTCACCATTTCGCTCAATGCCACGCACAGCGCACGGCAAGAGATCGAGAGCCGATTGCACCGTAAGAACAACGGTTAAGCCTGGTTATTTCGCGCCCTTGGCCTGCTGCCAGAGCGCTTCCATCTCATCCAGCGTCGCCTTTTCCAACGTGTTGCCGGAGGCTTCCAGCGCTCGCTCGACATAGTGGAAGCGGGTGCGGAATTTCTCATTGGTGCCGCTGAGTGCTGCCTCGGCATCGAGCTTGAGGTGGCGGCCGAGATTGACGATGGCAAACAGCATGTCGCCGAACTCGTCCTTGATCGGTGCTGCGTCGCCCTTGGCCAAAGCCTCGCGCAGTTCGCCGATCTCCTCCTCGATCTTATCGAGAATGGGGGCCGCCTCGCTCCAGTCGAAGCCGACGCGAGCGGCTTTTTCCTGCAGCTTCAGCGCTCGGGTCAACGCGGGCAGGGCGACCGGCACGCTGTCGAGGAACCCTTTGCCGTTGTCTTCCGGGTCAAGCCCGCGCGCCAGGCGCGCGCTTCGCTTCTCCGCCTTCTCCACCGCCTTGATCTTTTCCCACATGCCCTTGGCCATGCCGGCGCTGCGCGCCTCCTCGTCGCCGAAGACATGCGGATGGCGGCGGATCATCTTGGTGGTGATGGCCTCAACGACATCGCCAAAGGCGAATTCATCAGCCTCTTCAGCCATTTGCGCGTGGTAGACAACCTGCAGCAGCAGGTCGCCGAGCTCCTCGCGCAGATCGTCGAGATCGCCGCGCGCGATGGCGTCGGCCACCTCGTAGGCTTCCTCGATCGTGTAGGGCGCGATGGTCGAGAAATTCTGCTCGATATCCCAGGGACAACCGGTCTTCGGCGCGCGCAACGCCGCCATGATCTCGATCAGCCGTGCGATGTCTTTGGAGGGCTTCATGCGGCAAACCCTATCGCGACGCCGGGCGGGCGACCAATGCTGTCGCCTGACGAACGCTGTTTGTCCACAGCTGCGCGGACCTCGTCAGTCGAGCACCGAGACAATCGCCTTGGCGAGCGCGTCCATCCCGTCCTCGGGCAGGCCGGCCACGTTGATGCGGCTGTCGCCGACCATATAGACGGCGTGCTCGGTGCGCAGCCGCTCGACCTGTGCTTCCGAAAGGCCGAGGCGCGAGAACATGCCGCGATGGCTGGCGACGAAGTCGAAGCGGTCGGAATTGGACTGCCGGCGCAGCGCCTCGGCGAAGGCGACGCGCAGGCGCAGCATGCGCAACCGCATCTCCTCGAGCTCCGCCTGCCAGTCGGCGCGCAGGCCGTCGTCTTCCAGCACGATGCGCACCGCTGCAGCGGCATGGTCCGGCGGCATCGAATACATGGCACGCGCCGCCGACAGCATCTGGCTCATCGC
>NZ_RZOF01000307.1:0-7557 GCF_003998955.1 Mesorhizobium sp. M4B.F.Ca.ET.017.02.2.1
CACCCTTACCCTCTCCCCGTGAAGGACGGGGAGAGGGGGGCGCCGACGTTGGCACCACATCCTTCCGCACTCGCGGGCAGCGAAGAAAGCCTACGCATTCCACAACCCCTTCTTCTTCAATTCCTCCATCTCGCGCGCGGCGCGCTCGCGCAGACGTGCGTCGCGCAGGAGCTTCTCCACCGCGGCGTCGTCGGACTTGTCAGAATAGCGGAATTCCGAGTCGGCGTAGCGGTTGATCTCCTGCATGACCATGTCCATCGAGAACGGTCCGCGCAGTTCCTCGATCATCGCCTTCTTGTCGTCGTAGCTCTTGTGCATGAAGGCTTCCGGCTTCTCGAACCATTCGTCGGGCAGCTCTATGTCCATAGCGCGCATCTTGATGGCGTCGGTGACGTTCTTGATGGCGCGGCCGGTGAAGCGCGGCTCGGCATCCTTGATCATGTGCAGGTAGGTGCCGATATCGGCCATCGACTTGGGCGCGCCGTTGTCCTTCATGTAGCGCTCGTAGACCTTGATCAGCCCGTCTTCCTGCGGCTTTTCATGCTCTTCATAGGCTTCCGCCACGGCGCGCTGGATTTCCTGAGCGGCATAGAGCTTGTGGTCGCCGAGCGGGATCTTGTGGTTCTTGCCGGCGAGCAGGACGAAGATGTCGATATAGTCGTCGCGGGACTGCGGCCCGTCGACCAGCCAGCGGGCGCCGGCGCGCTGGCGCAGCGCGTCGTCGACATTCTCGGGATAGTTTGAAAACATGCCGAAGGCGCAGTTGCCGCGCACCACCGTGCCGGCGCCGGCAAAGGCGTCCATCAGGACGCCGGTGATCTCCTGCTGGCCGGCCGAGGCGCGATCGTCGGAGCGGCGCGCCGCCACCTGGTCGATGTCGTCGATGGTGCCGAAGCCGATGACGCGCGGATTGAGCACGTTGTTGATGAACTGGCGGCAGTTCTGGCCGGACTTGCCCTGGTAGGACGAAATCTGGTCGACGCCGAAATTCTCGTAGGCGAAGGGATAGCCGGCGACCTGGCAGTAATCGTTGACGAGGCCGGCGATCATCTGGATCAGCGTCGTCTTGCCGGTGCCCGGCGCGCCGTCGCCGATGAAGGTGAACAGGAAGCCGCCGAGCTCGACGAACGGGTTCAGCTCGCGCTCGAAATCATAGGCCATCAGCATCTTGGCGAGCTTCACCGACTGGTATTTGGCGATGTGGTTGCCGACGACCTCTTCCGGCTTCTTGAAGGTCATCACCAGCGGCTTCGAGCGCTTGCCGGGCGCGACGTCGAAGCCGTCGAGGGTGAAATCGTCGACATCGATGCGGATATGGGCATTCTCGAATGGCCCGATGCCGTCGAAGCGGCCTTTTCGCGCCAGCAGCCCGTCGATGGCGACGCGGGCGAAGGCGCGCGCGCGCGTCATCAGGTCCGTATCGTCCTTCGACCCGGCAATCGCCTTGTCAAGGCCGGCAATGATCGACTTCACCGCGTCCTGCTGGGTGTCGAACAGGAAGTCGGGCTCGGCGATGTCGTTGGGCGCCTCGCCGTCGCTGTCGATCAGCTGGAAGAGGTACGAGGCGAGGCTGAAGGCGGAGATGTAGGCCGAGGCCGACAGAAGCTTCTTGAAGGTCGCCGCCTCGTCGCCCTCGAGCGGCGCGCGGGCGTTTTTGGCCTGCAGGCTTTCCAGGTCGGAGCCCTCGGCGAAGACATCGGAAATGGCGAGCGCGATCGCCAGGCCGCGGCGGGCGCGGTACAGGAGCGTGTGCTGCGGAATGGTCAGCAACTGGTCGTCGGGATGGACGGCGGCGACCGTTTTCGACAGCTCGACCTCGCGCGTGCGGCGCACCGAGCCGACCGAGACGGTCGAGACGAAGCGGCGATTGGTGCCGGCTAGCGCCGTGCCGGATTCGCGCGCCGGATCCTCCAGCACGACAATGCGGGTGATGAAACTCTGCGCCGTGGCGCGGTGCTTTTCGATCGCGGCTTCCGAAATCGTGGTCAGGCCGGTGTCCATGAAGGGTGCTCCGTGGTGTGACGGTCAGACGTCTGAGATGACCTGTCCGTTGGACAGGATGTGGACCTTGTAGCCGGAAAAGATCTTCTGCGCCTCGCCGGCGGCGTAGAGCGCCTGATAGGCCTCGTGCGGGATCAGCGCATGGTTCTCGTAGCTCGACACGCCCTGGCGCGCGGCCTCCAGATCGTCGGTGTTGATGAAGAATTCCTGCGTCGTCTTCTCGCTCGAAAACAGGCCCTTGCGGCCGGGCTTCTCGGATTTGGAAAAGACCTCCTGGATGGTCCAGGTGAGCAGCCAGGCGTTTTCCGGCTTGCGCACCTTGGCCAGAACCTCGGTAACCGTCGAATTGTTGTCAGTGATGCCCGCCGAATAGAAGGGGCCGAGCACGACGCGGCGGAGCTGCTTTGGGTGCAGCGGCTCGAAATCCTTGTCGAGATTGACCGCGATCGTTGCCGGCGACAGCGTGTAGGCGGAATTCTTCTCGGTGAAATCGTCGAAGCGATGGGCAAGCTCGGGGTTGAGCAGGCCGTCGACCGGCAGCGGGATGTCGACCCTCTCATTGAGCTTGCCGTTGCTGTCGACGAGCTGGCGCACCATGCTTTCGGAAGAGTCCTCGACCGTCACCATATAGATCAGCGGCAGGTTGGCGCTGCCGTCGAAGCAGGCCCAGTGCACAAGGTAATAGGGTCGAAAGGTCTTCGGATTGACCGAGACTTTCGCCGTCTGCGCCAGCGTGAACGGGCCGAAGGTCTGCTCGCTTCTGACGTCCTCCAGATAGAGCCGCTCGGCCATCGACTTCTGCAGCGCCTCGGGAAACTCCTTGTGGCGCAGGATGAAGTCGGCCATTTCCTCGCGCAGCTCGCCGGCCTGTGGGATGTTGGCCAGCCGGCTCTCCGCCTGGCGACGGTCGTTCTCCAGTTCGAGCAGGTTCTGGAACACCGGATAGCCGCTGTCGGCGCGCGAGATGCGGAACGTCTCCATGAAGCCGAGGCGGTTGCGCCAGCAGGAAAACGACTTGTCCAGCCGCGCAATGTATTCGGCGACGATCTTGGCGACGATGCCGTGCCGGTAGAGCGGCGAGCGATCGTCGCGCATGAACACTTCCAGCCCGCTCAGCGCCGCCGTGATGGCGGAAAAATAGCGCGCCGCCGCTTCATTTTCGGGGGTCATGGGACTGCCTTGGAGACGAACGCCAGCCGCCAATCACTGCTGCACGTAGTTGGCGGAATTGTGCTTCTTCATCACCTCGTCGAAGCGGCGGGCGAAGGCATCGTCGGCCAGCTTCTTGCGGCGCTGGATGTCGGCCGAGGCCACCATGTTCTTCTCGTGCATTTCGAGCAGGTCGCCAATGTGCTTCTGCGAGGCGGCGCCGATGCCGGCCATGGTCTCCTCCGCCGTGTTGTCGACCTGGCTGCCCAGCGTGTTGATCTTGTGAGCGACATCCTGCTGCGCGGCGGTCTTCAGCGAATCCTCCAGCGCCTTGTACAGGACGATGCGCTGCTCGGTGTCGATGGTCAGCTTGTTGATCAGCGTCGACTGCGCGGCGATCTGGTTGTTGAGCGAATCGACGAAGGTCTGGAACATCGAGGTGTAGCGCTCGAGCGTCTGGCTCTCGGCCAGCAATTCCTGCTCCTTGGCCTGCTTCTCGTTGTATTCCGTGGCCATTTTCGAGCGCTCGCCCTCGAGCTGCGTGCGCTCCTTCTGGCTGGTCGAGGCGGCGATCTTGTTTTCGATGTCGAGCAGCATCGGATTGAGCTCCTCGATGCGCTTCTGCACCGCTTCGAGGTTGGACATCGTCGTCTTGCGGCGCTCGATGACCTGCGACAGGCTGCTTTCCGAGGTCTTGTAGCGCTGGTCGAGCACTTCCTTCTGCGCTTTCAAGATGCCGACGATGGTGTCGGACTTGGCCAGCAGCTCCTGCAGGTTGCCGGCCAGCGACATGTTGCGCACGCGATCGGTGCGCATGCGCTGCTTGCGCTGCGCCGAGAAGACGCCGACGAAGTTTTCCCAGCCGGTGTAGTTCTTCATGCTCTCGAATTCGGCGCCGAAGACGTTGGTGGCGTCTTCGAGGCCGATGATCAGGTCGGCGATGTTGCCTTCCATGATCTTCTGCTGCTTCAGCACATCCTCGATGCGGGCGTTCTCGATGTCGAAATTGGCGTCGCCGATCTTCTTGTCGGCCTGGGCGAGCGTGTCGAGCACGGTGCCGGACTGCTCGATCTTCGAGCGCATGTCCTGGACGACCTGCTTGGTCTTGGCAATTTCGGCATCGAAATTCTGCAATGTCGCCATAGGGGCCTCCCGCATCGGCATCGGTTTCGTGTCGGCGCGAATATATGTGGAGCATCCGGGGATTGAAAGACGCAAGACAAGAGGTGCTGCGAAAACAAAAGGTTTCGTTTCTCCCTTGAAAGACAAACGAACCATGCGCATGGCCTGACTAGCCGTCCGCCGGCGCATTTCTTTTGCAATTCGACTGTCGCGCCGCCGGGCCGCGGGCGATGCATTTCGCTTCCCGCCGGCGCATCGTCTGGATATTCGGCAAACAATTGCCGGTGAACCGGCGCCTGCCGGGCAAATCGCAGCCGCGGCAGCTCAGGGCTTGGGGTCGGCCTTGAGATAGGCAATGACATTGGCGATGTCGGCGTCGTTCGTCAGTCCGCTGAAGGCCATTTTGTTGCCGGGGACCTTCAGCTTGGGCGCGCGCAGGTACAAGGACAGGTTCGCCTCGTCCCAGACCAGGCCGGCGGCGCCGGCGTCCTTCATGGCCTGCGAATAGTTGAAATTCTGGGCCTTGCCGGCGGTGCGGCCGACGACGCCCAGAAGGTGCGGTCCGACCTTGTCGTGATCGGTCGTCGCCTCATGGCAGGCCATGCACCGGTTGAAGACCTTCTTGCCAAGGGCCGCGTCGCCATCGGCATGGGCGGCAGCGATGGGGGCGAGCAGAAGGATAGCGGCGGACGAAATGGCTCGAAGCATGGCGGGACTCCTGGCTGAGGGCACCTGGATAGGGCCCATGCCTTAACAAACGCCGCACATGATGGCGGGATTGCGGAAGGAGCGCTCATCCGGGCGGCGCGCCTCGCGATGGCGCAAATGGCGACCCGCTTCCGGTCAGGCCTTGGTGAAGCCGATGAAATCGTCAGGCGCGGCGCGACCCATCTCCTCTTCCCAGTGGCGGCGGCAAAGCGAGACATAGACGTCCTTGCCGATCGCCACCTGCTCGCCCTGCCTCGCCACCTTGCCGTCGGGTCCCAGCCGCACGACCATCGTCGCCTTGCGACCGCAGCGGCAGATGGTGCGCACCTCGCGCAGATCGTCGGCAATCGCCAGCAGGGCGCGCGAGCCGGAAAACAGCTTGCCCTGGAAATCGGTGCGCAGGCCGTAGCACATGACCGGTATGTTCAGCCGGTCGGCGATCCGCGCCAGTTGCCAGACCTGGTCCTCCTCGAGGAACTGCGCCTCGTCGACGAAAATGCAATGCACCGTGGTGTGCTCGTGGTGCTCGGCGACCCGGGCGTAGAGGTCATCGCCGTCGCGGAACATCTCGGCCTCTGCCTCGAGGCCAATGCGCGACGAGATCTGCCCGCTGTCGCCCTTGCGGTAATGGCCGGCGACGAACAGCATCGTGGTCATGCCGCGCTCACGATAGTTGTAGGACGCCTGCAGCAGCATCGTCGTCTTGCCGGCATTCATCGTCGCGTAGTTGAAGTAAAGCTTGGCCATGCCGCCCTTGAGGTGTGTCGAGTTTCAGGTGATGCCGGCCTGCAAACGGCGGCTTCCTGCGCTTCCGGTGCTCACGGACCCTGACCTGAATCTCGGCACACCTTATGCCGAGTTGCGGCGAGGCGGGGAGGGGGCGTCGGCGCATTCCCCTGAAAAAGCTGCCGGCCATCAAAAAAGCGGCAGCCGTGTCGCTGATCGGCCAGTGCGCGCCGTTGATCGTGATTGTCTTAGTGCTTGAAACCGCTCCAGAATGGTGTTTGGCTGACGAAACAAGGCGGGGACACAAACCGTAACTTCGCCGCGCCAAAAAGAATCGCAATGGGAGAATATCTATGTCGCGCATGAATTCCTTCGTCGCCGGGCTCGGCCTGGCGGCTTTCCTGTCCACCAGCGCTGCTTTCGCCGGCGACCCCGAAAGCTGCAAGGCGGTGCGCCTCTCCGATGTCGGCTGGACCGACATCCAGGCCACGACCGGCGTCGCCTCGGTGCTGCTCACCGCGCTCGGCTACGAGCCGCAGGTGATCCAGCTGTCGGTCCCGGTCACCATGGCCTCGCTGAAGAACAAGGACCTCGACGTCTTCCTAGGCAACTGGATGCCGTCGATGACCAACGACATCAAGGACTACACCGCCGACGGCTCGGTCGAGACGATCAGCACCAACCTGACCGGTGCCGGCTACGGCATCGTCGTGCCGACCTATGTGGCGGACGCCGGCGTCAAGACGCTGACCGACCTCGGCAAGTTCAAGGACAAGTTCAACGGCAAGATCTATGGCATCGAGGCCGGCAATGACGGCAACCGCATCATCCTCGACATGATCAAGAACCCGAAGGACAATCTCGAAGGCTTCGAATTGGTCGAATCCTCGGAGGCCGGCATGCTGACGCAGGCCGAGCAGTCGATGAAGAGCAATGAGTGGATCGCCTTCCTCGGCTGGACGCCGCATCCGGTGATGGGCGCCATGAAGATCACCTATCTCGACGGTATGGGCGACAGCGGCTTCGGCGCCGCCACCGTCTTCACCAACGTGCGCAAGGGCTACACCACCGAATGCCCGAATGCCGGCAAGTTCATCGCCAACCTGAAGTTCAACCTGGACATGGAAGGCGAGATGATGGACGCCATCCTCAAGGGCGGCGATGCCAACACGGTCGCGACCGACTGGCTGAAGAAGCATCCGGACGCCGTCGCGCCCTGGATCGCCGGCGTCACCACCTTCGACGGCGGCGATGCCGCCGCGGCAGTCAAGACCGCGCTCGGAGGCTGAGCCGACCATGAATCCGGCATGACCGGAGCAAGGGCAGCCACCATGGAAAAGGCTGCCCTTTTTCATATCCTGTGACAAGATGACTGTCCGGCAAGGACGGCGCAGCCAGAGAGGGGCAAGATGGATCCGATTTCGAAATTCCTGGTCGCCTACAAGATCCCCATAGGACCGTGGGGGAAGGCTTTCTTCGGCTTTCTCACCGACAATTTCGACACCATCTTCAGGGCCTTCTCCAACGGCCTCAATTTCCTGCTCGACGGTCTGGTCGACATCTTGCTGGTGGTGCCTCCGGTGCTGCTGGCACTGGTCATCGCCGTCATCGCCTGGTTCCTGCAGCGCTCGCGGCCGCTGGCCATCGCCGTCTTCATCGGCCTCATCTTCATCATCAACCAGAACCTGTGGAAGCAGACGGTGCAGACGCTGGTGCTGGTGGTTGCGGCCGCCGCCATGGCGATGGCCATCGGCGTGCCGCTCGGCATCTGGGCGGCGCACAAGCCGAAGGTCTATCGCATCATGCTGCCGGTGCTGGACCTGATGCAGACGCTGCCGACCTTCGTTTACC
>NZ_RZOF01000308.1:0-7542 GCF_003998955.1 Mesorhizobium sp. M4B.F.Ca.ET.017.02.2.1
GAGGTCATGCGGATCTTCCTGTCCTCATACCAGACGCTGCCGTTGCGGCTTTCGACCGGGATGAAGTTGGAATCGCCGATGAAGCCGGCGACGAAGCGCGTTTTGGGCGCGGCGTAGAGCACTTCCGGCCGATCGATCTGCTCGATGCAGCCGGCATTCATGACGGCGATGCGATCCGACATGGTGATCGCCTCGCGCTGGTCGTGGGTGACGTAGACGGTCGTCATGCCCAGCCGGCGATGCAGATTGCGCAATTCGATCTGCATGTGCTCGCGCAGGCTCTTGTCCAGGGCCGAAAGCGGCTCGTCCATCAGCACGATGCGCGGCTCGAAGACGATGGCGCGGGCCAGCGCCACGCGCTGCCGCTGGCCGCCGGAAAGCTGGTCGACGCGGCGCTCGCCGAGCCCTGTCAACTGCACGAGGTCCAGCGCCTTTTCGACGCGCTCGGCCGTCTCCGCCGTCGAGACGCGGCGCTGCTTCAACGGAAAGGCGATGTTGTGGAAGACATTCATATGCGGGAACAGCGCATAGTTCTGGAACACCATGCCGATGTTGCGCCGGTGCGGCGGCATGGCGATGATCTCCTCGCCGCCGACCTTGATGCTGCCGGCATTCGCCCTGACGAAGCCCGCCAGGATCATCAGCAGCGTCGTCTTTCCCGAGCCCGACGGGCCAAGCAGCGTCAGGAATTCACCCGCCGCGACATCGAGCGAAAGATCGCGCAGCACCGAGACGCCGCCGAACCTCTTTTCGATGCCGCTGATGCCGATGGGAAGCGCGGTCGGCGCGATGGACAAAAGCATCTCCCTGGACTCCGGATCATTCATGGCGGGACGGAGCTGGGGCAGCGCCTGGACGCTGCCCCGACCGGTGCCACCCTGTCTATTGCTGGATCAGGTTGTTGAACTTCTCGGTCGCCTCGACGAGGGTGTCGCGCCAGAATTCGGGATCCTGCAGCACTTGCTTCTTGACGTTGTCCGGCGCGGAATTGATGTCCTTGATCCGCTCCGGCGGGATCTTGCCGGTCTCGAAGGCCTTCTCGTTGGCCGGGCCGTTGTCGACATAGAGCGGCAAATTGGCCTGAAGGTCGGGGCTGACGAACTTGGCCAGCGCCTTCATGGCGAGGTCCTTGTTCTTCGAGCCTTTGGGGATGACCATGCAGTCGGCGGTGAGAACGCCCTGGTCGAAGGAGAAGCTGACCGGCGCGCCTTCCTTGCGCAAGGTGCCGGCGCGGCCGTTCCAGATGCTCGCCATGTCGACCTCGCCGTCCTTGACGAGCTGCATGGCCTGGGCGCCCGAGGTCCACCAGGCGTCGATATGGCCCTTGACCTTGTCGACGGATTGCAGCGCGCCGTCGATGTCGACCGGATAGACCTTGTCGATCGGAATGCCCTCGGCGAGTGCGGCGACACTCAGCGTTTCCGTCGCCTGGCTGCCGGAGAGCGCGCGGCGGCCGGGGAATTTCTCGACATTCCAGAAATCGGCCCAGGTCTTCGGCCCCTTGTCGCCGAAAACGTCGGTCCGGTAGATCAGCACCACGGAGGTGTAGGAGATGCCGACCCAGTCGTCATGGACGAGCTTGGGATTGATGCCGCTCTTGTCGATGACGCTGTAGTCGAGCTTCTCGAACAGGCCTTCCTTGGAGCCGCGCGCGCATTCGTCGGCACCGAGCTCGGTGATGTCCCATTTGACGGCATTGCCGGTGACCTGCAGGCGCACGTCGTCGAGGCCGTTGGTGGTGTCCTGCTTGATGGTGATGCCGAGTTCCTTGGCCGTCGGATCGAAGAAGGCCTTGGTCTCCGCCTCCTGATAGGTGCCGCCCCAGGAGGCGGCGGTGATGGTGTCGGCGGCCGATGCCGGGACGGCGACCGAGGCCAGCAGCCCCGCGACCGCAAGACTTTTGATGCAAAGCAGCTTCGTCATTTTCGCTTCTCCAACCGGTGTTCCCATTATCGTTGATTTGGTATGCGAATTTGTATACAATTTTGAGTGTAATTCGTCGGAGGCCGATGTCAACACGCGCCATGCGTTTTTGGTGACGAAAGATGGAGGCCAAGGCCGGAGCGCTACTCTGCTCGAAACGGTCCTGTTTCAAGCAAGCGCCAAAAGGCTCTAGACTGCGAATCCATGACAGACCGTTGGAGGCGGGACGCTTGAGCAAGGAGAGAAAGAACACGCTGCGCGATTCGGTGTTCGAGAAGCTGAAGGCGCTGATCATCACCGGCCAGATTCCGCCCGGCTCGCGTGTCACGGAAGCCGACATGGCCGAGCGCCTGAAGGTCAGCCGCACACCGGTGCGCGAGGCCTTCAACCGGCTGGAGCGCGACGGCCTGGTCATCGGCCGTCCGCGCCAGGGCTATCTGGTCGCCGAGTTCAATCTGACCATGTTCCGCGAGGCCTTCGACATCCGCGAGCTGCTCGACGGACGCGCGACCGAGCTGGCGGCGGCCAACGCCACCGCCGCCGACAAGACGCGGCTGCGCGCAGTTCTTGCCGAGTGCGAGCGTCTGGCCGCGATCCCCGACCGCAGCACCAGGGAGCAGTTCGAGGAACTGCAGGTCGGTATCGACCTGCATCGCGTGATCGCCGAAATCGGCGGCAACGAGATGCTCTCCGGCATGCTCTGCGGCATACTCGACAAGTGTCAGCAATATGTCTGGACGGAGCTTCTGTGGCTGGACGAGTGGAAGCTCACCCGCGAGGAGCACACCGGCATCGTCGACGCGATCTGCGCCGGTGATGTGGCGCTTGCCGGCGAGCGCGCCCGCGCGCATGTGCGAGGCTCACGCGAGAACATCCTGCGCCTGCTGCAGGCCAAATCCGACTATCAGGGTTTTTTCGCCAGGGCGTCCTGAGGCAAGCGGTCAATTGGAAAGCATAGGGCAGCTGGCGCCGCGGCGCAGGCTGATATGCGCCACGTCGCCGACGCTGAACTGAAAACCGTCGGCGCGGCGCGGCGCATCGATCACCACCCGCATCTCTTGCCCCAGCTCGGCGTGAAGGCGCAGCGTGCGGCCGTGAAAGACGACGCCGCTCACCCGCGCCGGCGCGGTGCCGTCAGCGGCTTCGGTGGCTGCCAACAGATCCTCGGGACGCACGCCGATGGTGCGCATCTCGCCGGCGGCCGGCATCTCGCCGGTTTCGGAGACAGCTTCCAGCGGCAGCTCGCCGGCGGCAAAGCGCAGGCGCTCGCCGTCGCGGCCGACGAAGCGCGACGGCAGGAGGTTCATGGTGCCGATGAAAGAGGCGACGAATTTCGTCGCCGGGCGGTCGTAGAGGGTTGCCGGCGGCGCGATCTGCTCGATGTGGCCCTTGTTCATGACGACGATGCGATCGGAGATCGACAGCGCTTCGGTCTGGTCGTGGGTGACCATGACGAAGGTGGTGCCGAGCCGCGACTGCAGCCGCTTCAGCTCGACCTGCATCTGCTCGCGCAGATGTGCGTCGAGCGCCGACAGCGGCTCGTCGAGCAGCAGCACGCGCGGCTCGCAGACGATGGCGCGGGCGAGCGCGACACGCTGGCGCTGGCCGCCCGAGAGTTCCAGGACGCGGGCGCCGAGCTTGTCGGCGAGGCCGACCATGTCGAGCGCCGCGCCGACGCGTTTCGCCTGCTCGGCGCCTGAGAGCTTGCGCAGCGACAGGCCGAAGCCGACATTCTCGGCGACATCCATGTGCGGGAACAGCGCATAGTCCTGGAACACGGTGTTGACCGGACGATCGAAGGGCCGCAGGCCCGTTATGTCGCGGCCTTCAAGCAGAACATTGCCGCTGGTCGGGCTCTCGAAACCGGCGATGACGCGCAGGCTGGTGGTCTTGCCGCAACCGGACGGCCCTAACAAAGTGAGGAACTCACCCGGAGCGATATCCAGGTCGACGGCGTCGAGACCAACCACACCACCCGGAAAGACCTTTGAGACTTTCTGCAGTCGAACTAATGCATCTCGCAATTCCGGACGGAAAACCGTGTCGCGCTTTTCCTGGAATTGCTCTGTCGCATCAGGCGCCATCGCGCACCTCGGAGGGTTTTGTCGTGTTGACCCAGAGGATCTGGCAGCACTCGGCGCCGGGGTTGCGGAAGGCATGCAGAAGCGTGCTCTTGAAGGCAAAGCTGTCGCCGGCCTTCAATCCGTAGGTGGTCCAATCGACCACCAGTTCGACCTCGCCCGTTATCACGAAGCCGAATTCGTGGCCGGCATGGGCGTAGGCTTCCGCCGTGCCGCCGCCGGCCTCGACCGTAACCAGCATGCCGGTGAGCGTGGCCGCTGGCGGCGAGAGCAATGCCTTGGCGATGCCTTCCGACTTGACCGGTATCTGCCGCCGCTTGTCGGCGCGCACGCAATAGAGGTCGTTGACGGCGTCATTGCCGTCGGCGATCAGCGCAGACGGTTCGATGTCGAGCGCGGCGGCCAGCGGCCAGATCACCTTGACACGCAGCGAGGACATGCCTCGCTCGATCTGGCTGAGCGCGCCGATCGAAATGCCGGCCTTTGCCGCAAGCTCGGCCAGCGACAGCTTGCGCTCCAGCCTCAGCGCCCGCACGCGCCGGCCGACGCGCACATCGGCATCGTCCTTCGACCTTTCGGCGGCTTCGTCAAAAACGTCCATGCGTTCGTCCTCGTTGCAGTACTTTGGCCAGCCAACAAAGCCGGTTCTGGTCTTACCGGCGTTGGCGCCACCCCTCATCGCCCTGCCGGGCACTTCTCCCCGTATAGTGACGGGGAGAAGGGGCTGACCGCAGCGTCGGCCGTCTTCCTGCAGCAACAGCGGCGATTTGCGAAAGCGGCGATGACAGCGCCCCTCTCCCCGTCACTATACGGGGAGAGGATGCCGGCAGGCAGGTGAGGGGCAGCACCGGCTTTGGCAATGGCGCTCAACCCCCGGCCTTCACCTTCTCGAACATCTTGGCGACGTCGTCGTTCTGCTTCATCGGCCCGGTGAAGATGGTGGTCTTCAGCATCACGTCCGGATCCGACGGCAGTTGCAGCTTTTCCAGCTCGTCCTTCGCCACGCCGGCGAAAGCGGTGCTCAGCGAACTGCCGTAGCCATAGGACTGGATCAGATACTTACCGGAGTCGGCGTCGAGCCGGCTGTTGATGAAGTCATAGGCGAGATCGACGTTCTTGGCGTCCTTCAGCATGACGAAGCCGCAGGACCAGGTCAGCATGCCCTCCTTCGGCTTCATGAACTCGACCGGCACGCCCTGCTTCTTCAGCGACGTAGCCGACGCGTTCCAGGTCATGGCGGCGACCAGTTGGCCGCTTGCCAGCGCCTGTTCGACCGAGGTCATGTCGGTGGTGTAGCTGGACAGCAGCGGCCGCTGCTCGCGCAGTTTTTCCGCCACCTTGTCCATCTGCTCCGGGGTCATGTCGAACGGATTCACGCCTGCCAGAAGTGCGGCGACGATCGGCGTGTCATGCACGGCGTCGATGGTCGCCATGCGACCGGCATACTGCTTGTCCCACAGAAGGTTCCAACTCGCCTCGGGGTTCTTCACCAGATCGGTGCGGTAGAGGATCGAGGTGTTGCCCCAGTCCCACGGCACCATCCAGACCTTGCCGTCGCCGGCCTGGATGTCGGGCAGGTTCTTGAACACCGGGAAGATCGAATCCCAGTTCTTGATGCGCTTGGTGTCGATCGGCTGCAGCAGGCCTTCCTTGTTCCAGCGCGCCACCTTGTCGTAGCAGGGGTGCGCGATGTCCGGCCGGAAGCCGGCCTTGACCTTGGTGAAGGCGTCGTCGTCGTCGCCGAAGATCGAGGCCTCGACGCCGTCCGGATGGGCCGCGAGGAAGCTTTTGTTGAAGTCGGGCAGTTCGTAGCCCGACCAGGTGAAATACTGCAGCTTGTCGGCGGCAAAGGCGACGGTCGACGACAGCGCGAGCGCCAGGGCCGCAAGGCCGGCGCGGGTCTTGTGTCCGGTGATCGATTTCAGCTGGAATGTCATGTTCGTTCTCCTCTCTTTCTTTGTTGTGGTTCAGGCTGGTTTGGCGGCGGCTGGCCGACGCGCAGCGCCAAGGCCACGGTGGCGCAGGATTTCGGCTGAGCCGGCGATGATGAAGGACACGGCCAGGATCACAGTGCCCAGCGCCATGACAGTCGGCAGCGAGCGCGGGAAGCGCAGCTGGCTCCAGATGTAGAGCGGCAGCGTCGGCTCGGTGCCGGCGAGGAAGAAGACGACGATGAACTCGTCGAAGGAGATAAGGAAGGCAAGCATGAAGGCCGACAGCACGGCCGGCGCACTCAGCGGCAGCATGACGCGCCGGAACGTCGTCCAGTCGGAGGCGCCGAGATCGAGCGCCGCCTCGCGGATGGTTTTGGGAATAGCGGCGAAGCGGCTGCGCATCACCACCACCGTCGTCGGCAGCGCGACAAGGATGTGCCCAAGCACGATCGAAACGCGCGACGGGCCGAGGCCGATGAGATTGACCAGAATCAGCAGCGATATGCCGACGATGACGCCGGGGATCAGGATCGGCAGCCGGGCGATGGCGCTGATCGTGGCGGCGAGCGGCGAGCGGCCGTAGAGATCCATATAGGACACGGTGATGCCGCAGAGCGTGGCGCCGGTGGCTGCAACCGCGGCGATGACGAGGCTGTTGGCGAGCGCGCCCGACAGCACCGGATTGCCATAGAGCGTCTCGTACCATTCAAGCGTGAAGCCCTGCAGCGGAAACGCAGCCTGGATGGAATTGTTGAAGGAAAACAGCGGGATCAGCAGCACCGGCAGATAGAGGAAGACCAGATAGCCAAGCACGTAGAGGCCGAGCCAGCGGCCGCCCGTGTTGATGTCGGTGCGCGTCGCGCTCATGTGCGGCTGCCAAATCTGCGGTCGGCGCCGCGCGCGACCAGCACCACGCACAGGATGACCAGCATGACGCAGACGGAAAGTGCGGCGCCGAACGGCCAGTCATTGGCCTTGCCGAACTGCGACTGGATCAGCGTGCCGATCATGGTGCTGGCCGGGCCGCCGACCATGGCCGGCGTGACGTAGTCGCCGACCGTCGGCACGAAGACGACGAGGGCCGCCGCCAGCACGCCCGGCATCGAATTCGGCAGCACGACGCGGCGGAACGCCGTGAACGGACGGGCGCCGAGATCGGAAGCGGCTTCGAGCAGCGATTTTGGGATCGTGTCCAGCGCGACATAGATCGGCAGGATGGCAAAGGGCGCGTAGGCGTGGGCAAGCGTGACCACGACCGCCGCCGGCGTGTTGAGGAAGGCCAGCGTCGGCTCCGACCAGATGCCACTTTCGATGAAGGCAGAGTTGAGCACGCCATTATAGGCAAGCACGATCTTCCAGGCGAAGACGCGCAAAAGATAGCTGGTCCAGAATGGCAGCGTGACCAGGAAGAGCAGCAGGCCGCGGCGCGGCCCGGCATGGAAGGCGAGATAGTAGGCGACCGGATAGGCGGTCACCACCGTCGCCAGCGTCACCAGACCGGCGATGACCAGCGAGCGCAGCGTCACCGTCCAGTAGAGCGGATCGGTGGCCACGGTGACGAAGTTCGCGGCTGTCAGGCCGACGCCGAGCAGCGAGCCGTCATT
>NZ_RZOF01000309.1:0-7489 GCF_003998955.1 Mesorhizobium sp. M4B.F.Ca.ET.017.02.2.1
CGGACTGCTCGTGAGCCGTGGCCACATAGCCCTTAACGGCTTGGACATCGAGCGAGGCCGGATCGATGTTGAGGCCGGCGCCAGGCTGAACGATATTCGCGACAATCAGTCCGACAACGAGTGCAAGCGTCGAGAAGGTGAGGAAATAAACCATCGCCTTGGCGGCAACTCGGCCGACCTTCTGCAGATCGCTCATGCCGGCAATGCCGGTCGCAATTGTCAGGAAGATGACAGGTGCGATAATCATCTTGACGACTTTGATGAAGGCATCGCCGAGCGGCTTCAGGCTCTGGCCGGTTTCCGGATAGAGATAGCCAATTGCGGCACCCAGGACTATGGCGGCAAGCACCTGCACGTAGGTCCGGGCAAAATGGCGCTTGCGGGGCGCTGCGATCGCGCGGGGGACTTTTGGAACCAACACCGTTTCTCTCTCCCTGACCGGATCGGGGTGGGGGCTCCTCCTTCTCCCATGCTGCGCTCCGGTCGAGCGCTGCTGTCATCTCGGAGCAAGCGCCGTGCCAACTGGAGGCCTGTCCCGTCCAGCGAGATTGGTGCGGGTTGCGCACTGGAACCCTCCACCTTTGCCGGAATTTGCACTCAAGGCTCGCCAAAGATCGCGTGAAGAAGTGCTTCGCCAGAGAGGGAATTGACCAGGTCGCCTTGCGGCCGTGCCTTTGATGTTCGCCGCAGATCGAATGCCGGCCGATATCTGTCGTCTTGGTGACTTTGGTTGGTCAGTTTTGCGACGGAATGCGCGCAAACTGTAGGATATCCTACACGCCCATCAGAGCACGCGGGACAAGCGATTAAGCGTAGGAGCGCATCGAATCTCCGAGGTCAAAAAATCTTGAATAAGGTCCGCGTGCGAAGTGAATCCGCAACTCGTCAAAGTTCTCCACCGTTTGATCCAGCGGTCGCGTTTCCTGGCGCTGCAGGATGGCGTTATCTGATGGCTCAAGCGCTGGAACGCCCAGGAAATCCCAAACCGCTCCCAAGCATTGGGCAGGTTCATGAAGAAGGCTCTCGTATTCCATTACAAGCAGGTTGGTCGACGTGAAGGAGTCCATAACGCGAGCGTGAAAATCGTCGGCGGCTTTGAAATAAGCCTCACAGTCAGCGATTGACAACCTGACGCTCGGTGGCCGAGCGGTATCGTTGTCCGAGCTGAACTTCAGCCACTGACCGCTTTCCCTGGCCTGCACAAAGGAACGGAGCGATTCCAATACGTTTCGGCGAACAACGAGGATGACCTTGAGTGCTGGCCAACGAGCTAATTCCGCAAAGAATGCTGGACGCTCGCGAAACTGAGGTTCATTGATCTTGCAGCCAAGATGCGTCACATTCTTGTAGTCGCGCATAGGGCAGCGCACATAGGCAAGCTCAAGAAGCTCGCGATCCGTGCCTAGCAGGCGATCCGTGCTGGGCCAATTGGGATCATATTCGTTTAGCAACTCACCGTTACTCAAAACGGTCGGATGCTCGTTTAGCAATTCTTCTAAATAGTGTGTTCCGGTCCTTGGCATAGCAAGGATCACAAAAGGCTCAGGAGTTGGTTCGTTGTGGGTCATTGCATGTGTATCCAACTAAATAATGGCCGCGACGGTCTGGGGACGCGCACAAGAAGCTTGGCTGCTATCGCTTGAACGCTCCGGGTGGGTCCGCGCCTCACCACCCAGCCTGTACTCCGAGGTGTGGTCGCGAAGATGGGCGCGTGCCTGCAGCGGCTGGGTGGCGCCCGGCTTCGGCGTTGTTGTACCACTCGCGATTCCTGGCACACGCATGCCTCCGGGCCGCTGTGGGCAGTTTGCAATCCGGCATTGCGGACCTCCTTCTCGTTGATGGGCGTAGGTAAGCGTCAACGCATTAGTCGTCGATGAAACAGTCCAGCCGACACAAAAAAAGGCAATACAGCGAACATGCAAAGTGCGCCTATATGCAGCCCTACATTGTCGCCCAGGCGGCCGAGCATCACCGGACGGATTAGATCGATAGAATTCGCCAGCGGCGAGAAGGCCGCAATCTGCTGAAACACTCCTGGCAATTGGCCGACTGGAAAAACCGCGCCCGAAAGGAACAGCATAGGTGTGATGACAAGCGTCTGATAGAAAATAAAATAGTGATAACTGGGCGCGAGCGCGATGACGAGCATGGCCAGGCTCGCAAAGGCGAACCCGGTGAGAGCGATGACCGGCAGCACGTAGAGAACCGACGTCCACGCGGCATAACCTAGCGCGGCGGCAACAATCGCAATTGTCGTACCGGCCAGAAAGGCCTTTGTGGCTGCCCAGGTCAATTCACCGAGAACGATGTCGCCGAGGGTAAGTTGTGTGTGCAAGATTGCTTCCCAAGTGCCCTGATCGCGCATTCGACCGAAAACCGCGTAAATTGTTTCGAAGGTCGATGCTGTCATCGCGCTTGTCGCAACCATGCCGGCTGCCAGAAAAGCGATGTAGGATGCACCTTCGATGCGGCCTACCAACAGTCCAAGGCCAGTGCCGAGCCCGAAAAGGTAAATCATCGGATCAGCAAGGGTGCCGAGCATTGAAGCAAATGCCACCTTCTTCCATGCCAAATGATTGCGGCGCCACACCGCGATCCAGTTCCAGGCGTTGGCGGGTAGAGCGGCCGCAAGACGTTCACCCATTGCTCACTTCTCCATCTCACGTCCGGTTAGCCGCAAGAAAACGTCCTCCAGACTGGGTGGACGCTCCAGAATACGCAGACCCGCTCGACCGCGAAGCTGGATGCGCACATCCTCCGGATCAGGCGCATAGCAAAAGAGCGTCTCGCCGCTTACCTCGATACGCTGAACGTACGGCCTGATCAGCGAAATCAGCTCCTGTGGATTGCCGCCGAAGATCTCGATCACGTTGCACCCAATGTACTCGTCGATCAGCGCATGAGGACTGCCCTCGGCGATCTTGCGTCCCCGCTCGAGAACACACAGCCGATCACAAAGCCGCTCAGCCTCTTCCATGAAATGGGTGGTCAAAATGATCGTTTTTCCGCTCGCCAGCAGGAAACGAAGTCGCTCCCAGATCAGATGGCGGGCATGCGGGTCGAGGCCGGTCGTGGGCTCATCCATCACAAGCAACTGGGGGTCGTTGATCAGAGCACGTGCCAGCGTCAGGCGCCGCTTCATCCCGCCGGATAGCAGGCCGACACGTGAATCCGCCTTGCTCTCAAGGCGAGCGAACTCGAGGAGCCGTGGGATGACGGCGTTGATCTCTCTTGTTCTCATGCCGAAGTAGCGCCCGAACACCAACAGGTTCTCACGTACCGTAAATTCCAGGTCGAGATTGTCGAACTGCGGGACCACGCCTATGCCCTTGCGGGCCAAGCGGCTGCGTGCCGGCACTGGTAGACCGAGGACTGTTATATCACCCGCGTCAGGCCGGGTCATACCGAGGAGCATACGCGCAATCGTGCTCTTGCCTGCGCCGTTCGGCCCCAGCAGACCGAAGCACTCTCCCGATGCAACGGTGAAGGACAGCCCGTCCACAACGAGCTTGTTTCCGAATAATTTGGTTACGCCGGTAAGGTCGATTGCTACATTGGACATGCGTCTATCTCAAGCGGAATGAGTCCGATTGGCCACCGGCAGCTTACTTACGAATCTGGTTCAGAGCAGGCCACCGCCTTGAGATGGCACCTTTGGAAAGTCGCGGCCGGAGCGACGCGTGTATCGCTTCCGCCAAAGAATTAACGTCAAGATGCCACGTGTCGCTTCCAGATAGTTCCCGTTCTGACCATAGGTAACTCGACAAGCTTCACCACGTGTCGACTGACACAACTTACTCGGTCACCCGGCGCTGCAAGGCCGTCAGACTTCACCAGCTGTGAGCGAAAGATCTGCAGTATGAAGTGACTCCGCAATTCCAGAATTGCCCGCAGCATTTGCTCCGGCAAGCGGCGTCGCGCTTGTGATTTCCTTTGTGCTTCTGTTGGGCAGGGGAACACTTTTACGCGACAGCCAATCGCTATTGCTCAATGTACACAGGGCGTAAGCCTTCAAGGGGATCAACAGGAATATCCTGATTAACGCGTGCATTGAATAGCCGATGAATCGAAGCTGCCGAGTGCGGAAAGATAACACCGTAGATCTGATTATGGTCATGGTGACAATAGCCAGCACCGTCCACCAATTTACTGTATGTGAAAATAGTAGCTCACCGAGCGCCGTTACTACCGCGATGCCGAGCAACAATGGGCCGAGATTCTCTCCCATCACATCCAAAGTTAGATAGCGATCCAGGCCACGCAGTAGACCTCGCGCAAGCATCGTGTCCCGGAAAGTGCTCCGTGCCCAGCGGAGTTGTTGGCGCAAATAAGGTCCCATCTTGTCCGGAACGACTGTCGCCGCGACGGCACCTGGAACGTACTCGGTTCGAAAGCCTGCTTTCAGCATGAGGATCGTAAGATGACGGTCTTCACCGAAGTCGCTTGGTTTCCCCCTGAACAGCTGCGTCTCGTATTGATCCAGCAGAGAAAGGAGACAAGACCGGCGGTACATTGCACATGGGCCGCAGCAGCACATGACCGCACCAAAGCGACCTTGCGCCGCGCGCTCCTCATTGCAAGCCAGCCAGTATTCCATATCGATCAATCGGGTCAACCAAGTGTCGCTGCGGTTGTATGCCGTCAGCTGGCCCATGGCCGCTCCGACCATGGGATCCCGCATTTTTACTGCAAGCTTCGTGATCACGTCGGACGCAAGTGTCGTGTCAGAGTCGACGCTGAGCACGAAATCTCCAGATGAGCGGCGGATGGCGGCGATCTGCGCCTTGCGTTTGCCAACATTCTCGCGGAGCAGAATGAAATTGAATCTCGGGTCGCCCTCGTAGGCGTGATGTACCGGGATGACGGCATTACGATTTCCAGAACCGTCGTCAACCAGATAGACCTGAAATGTTCCGGCGTAATCTTGAATTGCGATGGAAGCTAAACACGCCGCGAGTGTGCGCGGGTCCTCATTGTAGCAGGGGATGATGACATCCACGCTCGGCCAACGGTCGGATCCGAACAAGCTTTCCGACGGCGGCGTAACATTTTCCGGTTGGGAGTAGACCGCTTGCATGCCTCTGTAAACAGTCGAGAGCACCGCATAAGACGAAACGGCAACAGTACTGGCTGTGGTGAGAAGGTCCATAGGATCTCTGTTTGTTCAGGGATGTTGAGGAAGTGATCGGATTACAAATCCGCGGCCGTGCAATTCTGGAATTAGGCGTGACAACGCTGTCACCGTCTGGTCGCGCAGACTGGCTTGATTGCCTGGTTGCAATTCGTCGGGAGCGCACCCGTCGTGCAACAGCACGATTGCGCCCGGCCGGATATCGGCGAGCACTCTGTCGACGATGGCGTCAACGCCGGGGCGAGACCAGTCGCGTGGATCAATGGACCAATGGACGGGCGCCAATGCCGCACCCGCTGATGCAGCGATTACTTCTTCGGTCCAGATGCCATACGGTGCACGAAAGTACCGAACCATGGCCTGCGGGCAAGCCATCCCTATGACTCTGTTTGCCTCAACTATCTGGCGGTCGACTTCGACGGGCCCGCATTTAGCCAGGTCCGGATGAGTCATCGTGTGGTTGGCTATACCGTGCCCGTCTGTAATAATTCGGCGAACGAGTTCCGGCTCGTCGGCCGCGTAGGCCCCAACAACGAAGAAGGTCGCCGGCACCTGATGTTGCGCCAGCACATTGAGTATCTGCGGTGTGAAAAATGAATTGGGACCGTCGTCAAACGTCAGATAGACGCTGCGCTCTGCAATGCCATCGGCATTGTCACTCTGCCCTTCGCATATGTAGTCCAGAGGCTTCATAGTTCCGGACCGTTCCGGTCGATCAGGGTACCGGACGGCCACTCGTCCATCGAGCGTCCGATCGGCGAAACCAACACGAGTACGTCTTCCAGGCGCGTGGGCGGCAGGTCGGGATGCACGTCTGGACGGGTCGACCGTACGCGAACGCCCGACACAATGTTCGCGAGGCCGGCTCTGCAGAATCTTTCGACATGGTTTCGCAGCGCGTGCCGAACCGTGCCGAAAGCGAATGGAACACCCAACTGATGGAGCACTGGGTACGCCACGCGCATCGAAAAACCGATTCCGAGCCCTTCAAGATCCGGACGAACCGCGTACAGGCCCAATTCAGCGACGATCAAGTCGACCTCGCCAACTTTGATGAAGCGCCGCAGCATGCCGATGTGAGCCGCTACCCCATGCGCGTCGTAGCCGATTGCGCGGAATTCCGGCCTCGCGCCGGCCCAACTGCGGCCGCCTTCGAATGGCTCCGCGTTGAAGGCGCCAGTCCGTCCATAGGTCTTTCGAAAAAAGTCGGAGAGTTCGACATGGTCGGCCAGTTGCAACTCATTTTCCCAGCACAACTTCCACTCGACATTCGGGCGCATGGAAGACCTCACCTTGTAGCTGTCCGGTTGAGATAAATGTCCAAGCATTGGTTAAATAATTGGCGTCGCCCCAACGGGGCGTAACTTGTGGAGACCGCCGAAAGACCAAGCCGCAATGCAGATGCGACTGACTTTGTACGCCCCGCACACCAGATGATGCTCCTCGGATCCAACGCAACCATCGGAACTACCTATCTTTCCAACTTGAAGCGCTTCTATGGGACCTGCAGCAAAAACGGTAAAATCCTTTGTTTAGATGAAAGGTATCCACGCTTTGGATAACTGGGCGAATGCGTTCCATATGGCTGGTCAATTATCGTCGTCACGCTCGAGGCACTTCTGACGAAGCGCAAAGCTCACGCCCGCGGCACGCGCGGCCGTTGCCGGGCCGCTCGATTATCTCCGTAAGAGCCCGAGCGGAGCTCAGACACGACGATTGATCAGAATCTGATTCGCGGGTTCAGTATCTTTTTCGTGTATCCAGCTCTGGGCTGTCCTTTGGCGGGAGTTAGGTTCGCCCAGGTTCTGAGCCTGGGGCGTCGGCCCGTTCGCCGCACAGGCTCCTTCGCACATCGTCGAGGCCGAGAAAGAGGTGGCCACACAGCTCCCCCTGTACTTTCCACCACCCGACACCAGAGCTCACCCAGGGCGCCGGCCTTGCTCACCTCAACGGATAGCGCACTCGCGCCGCTTCACGATTAAAAGAATTCTACAAGCAGATGCCTGTTTGATCGTGAGACGTCCGCTGCCAATTCCCGCATCGCAGAGGCAGCCAATAGCGCTCGCTTCACATAGTGGTCCGGCAAGCAGCTAGATACGACAGGTGACCTCAAATGAGGCGTCTTGCATGGCTTCTACACCTGCCTGAATGCCAGAACTGCGTTCGTGCCGCCCATGGCGAAGGCGTTGCTCATGGCGACGCGCACCTTGCGCTCGCGCGGCACATTGGGCGTGATGTCGAGGTCGCAAGCGGGATCTGGCTCGCGATAGTTGGCGGTCGGCGGCACGACGTCCTCTTGGATTGCCATCACGCAGGCGATCATTTCAAGCGCGCTCGCTGCGCCGAGGCAATGCGCGT
>NZ_RZOF01000030.1:0-31596 GCF_003998955.1 Mesorhizobium sp. M4B.F.Ca.ET.017.02.2.1
TCCCAGTTCATGGGAGTGACCTTGATGACAACTCACCCTGAAAAATCCTTCACGACACGGCAGCTCGCTATTTGCGAGAATTAATGCACAGTCGGCTGCCGTTGTCCATTTCCTGCACAACGGTTGCGATTCCGCTCGCGTTGCCATCGCCGCCGCAAAGGCGGACAATGCCTCATCACCAAAACAGGGAGAGAAACCATGATCGACTACGGTCATTTCATCGGCGGCAAGCGTGTCGCCGGCACCAGCGGCCGCAAGCAGGACGTGATGCAGCCGATGGACGGTTCCGTGCGCGGCACGGTGGCGCTGGCTTCGCAGGCGGAACTGCGCGCCGCTGTCGAAGACGCCAAGGCGGCGCAGCCCAAGTGGGCGGCCACCAACCCGCAGCGCCGCGTGCGCGTGCTGATGAAGTTCCTCGAACTGGTCCAGCGCGACTATGACGAACTGGCCGACATCCTGGCGCGCGAGCACGGCAAGACCATCGCAGACGCCAAGGGCGACATCCAGCGCGGCCTCGAAGTGGTTGAAGTCTGCATCGGCGCGCCGCACATGATGAAGGGTGAGTTCACCGACGGCGCCGGCCCCGGCATCGACGTCTATTCGATGCGCCAGCCGCTCGGCGTCGTCGCCGGCATCACGCCGTTCAACTTCCCGGCGATGATCCCGCTGTGGAAAATCGCGCCGGCGATCGCCTGCGGCAATGCCTTCATCCTGAAGCCGTCGGAGCGCGATCCTGGCGTGCCGATCCGCATCGCCGAGCTGTTCATCGAGGCGGGCCTGCCTGCCGGCATCCTCAACGTCGTCAACGGCGACAAGGAAGTGGTCGACGCCATCCTCGACGATCCCGACATCAAGGCCGTCGGCTTCGTCGGTTCGACGCCGATCGCCCACTACATCTATTCGCGCGGCACCGCCGCCGGCAAGCGCGTGCAGTGCTTCGGCGGCGCCAAGAACCACATGATCATCATGCCCGACGCCGACATGGACCAAACTGTCGACGCGCTGATCGGCGCCGGCTACGGCTCGGCCGGCGAGCGCTGCATGGCGATCTCGGTGGCGGTTCCCGTCGGCAACGATACCGCCAACCGGCTGATGGAAAAGCTGGTGCCGCGCGTCGAGAGCCTGAAGGTCGGCCCGTCCACCGATTCCTCGGCCGATTTCGGCCCGCTGGTGACGGCGCAGGCGCTGGAGCGCGTCAAGGGTTATGTCGACATCGGCGTCAAGGAAGGCGCGAAGCTCGTCGTCGACGGCCGCGGCTTCAAGATGCAGGGCTATGAGAACGGCTACTATATGGGCGGTTGCCTGTTCGACAACGTCACCGCCGACATGCGCATCTACAAGGAAGAGATTTTCGGCCCGGTGCTCTCCGTGGTGCGCGCGCCGACCTACGAGAACGCCATCAAGCTCGCCAACGACCACGAGATGGGCAATGGCGTCGCCATCTTCACCCGCGACGGCGACGCCGCGCGCGACTTCGCATCCAGAGTCCAGGTCGGCATGGTCGGCGTCAACGTGCCGATCCCGGTGCCGATCGCCTACTACACGTTCGGCGGCTGGAAGGCCTCGTCCTTCGGCGATCTCAACCAGCACGGCCCGGATGCGTTCCGCTTCTACACCAAGACCAAGACGGTCACCTCGCGCTGGCCGTCCGGCATCAAGGACGGTGCCGAGTTCGTCATCCCGACGATGAACTAGCCGGACGGTTTACTGCTTGCGCGTCCTCGCCGCGATGCGGCTGCGGGCGCGCGGGCAGGCATCAAGGATGGTGCCGAGTTCGTCATCCCGACGATGAACTGATCCAGATCCGACGACCGACTGATAAAGGCCCGGCCATCGCCGGGCCTTTACGCTTTCCGATCGCGGCCGGTATCCGCCAAAACACCGATGTGATGGAACCAAGCGGGCTCGATCCGTCTTAGGTTGTATTCCTGCAAACTTGCAGGCCAATCCAACAGCGCCGGTGGCTGCCGGGGTTCTCGTCTGGCGCAAGGAGTTGTCAGATGACACGACGTCTTTTGGCGGGAACGTGCTTTGCGGTGTTTGCGATATGCGGTGGTGTCGCGCAGGCCGTTGCGGGGGGACAATGCGCCGCGCGTGCCGACGTCATCAAGGCGCTCGGCGAGAAGTTCCATGAAAGCGAGGCCGCGCGCGGTCTGGTCAACCCGAATGTGATTCTCGAAATCTTCGTGTCGGAAAAGGGCACTTGGACCATCCTGGCCACCGACACGCACGGCCTGAGCTGCATCATCACGGCGGGCGACGGTTGGGACGGAGCCATGATGGCGGCTGCCCTGCCGGGCACCTGAGCGGACGTCGTTCCCGCTGTCGTAGGGAGGCGGCCCGCGGCCGGGTCTTTTGGCATTTCGAATGGATTGCGGGCGCCCGAAAGGGTGCCCGCTTGTGCTTTGCCTTCGCCGTCACCATATATGGAACATAATGGGAACATCCGGAAGGTTCCCATTGGTGGCAGACCGGAACGCAGAAAGGAACGACGCGATGATGACGTCGGAACCGGGCTGGGCCGCTCCGGCAAAATGAGGCTGTCTCCTTTTGCCGGGACGCGATGGCAAAAGGAGGTGCCCCATGGCACGCAAATCCCTGTTGGGTTGGGTGAGAAACCTGGTTCTTGCCAGCGCGCTGGCGATGGGTACGAACAGCGCCGGCGCTCAATATCAAAACTGTGCCGAACACAGCGCTCTGGTTACCCACCTGAGCGAGAACTTCCAGGAACGGCAGTTTGCCTTCGGGCTGATCGGCCAAGTCGCGATCATGGAAATGTTTGTCGGCCAGAGCGGAACGTGGACCATCATCGTCACTGACGTTACCGGCACGAGCTGCATAATCGCCGCCGGCAACAGTTGGGAAAGCGTGGCGGCGCCGGCCGACCATAGCGCGCGATACTGAGATCGAGCATCGCTCAGCGGGTGGCGGCCACCTCGGCATGGCTGCGCAGCAGCGCCATCAGCCGCTTGGCATCCTTGGCCGCCCCCTCCTCGTCGCCGTCGAGGATCGAGCGGATCAGCGCGACATGATGTTCGGCCGATTCGGCCAGGCCGGTATCCGACTTGTAGCGGAACCAGAAGCGGCGGCTGTGGGTCTGCAAGGGCGCCGCCAACCGCGCCGCGAAGGGGTTGTCGGCGGCCAGTGCGAGCGCCTCGTCGAGCGCCTTGTCGGCCTGGATGAAGGCCAGCACATTGCCCGAGATGACCGCCTTCTGCATGGCAAGGGCGGCGTCGTGAAAGAGGTCGGCTGCCTCGCGGGTGACGAAACGCGCGGCCGAGCGGGCCAGCACCACCTCGACGCCGCGCCTGGCATCGAGGACACGCAGCCAGTCGCCGGGATGGAGCGGCGCAATCGCGATGCCGGCGCGCGGCCGGACATCGAGCAGGCCCTCCCAGGCCAGACGCTGGATCGCCTCGCGCACCGGCGTGCGGCCGAGCCCGAGACGCTCGATCAGCGCACCCTCGGTGACAAAGCTCGACGGCGCCAGTTCGAGCGTGACGATCATGTGCTCGAGCGCGCGATAGGCCTTCGCAGCCGCCGGCTCGAAACGAGATATATCTTCCAATAGAGCCATTGGGCCTCCTGATATATTTTCCATATATCATAGCAGATTCCGCATTGACAGCCGGTTTCCTGTTAGATATATCACTGATATATCAGATTGGAGATGATGCCATGTGGACTGGAGTTTTCCCCGCCGTCACGACCAAATTCACCGAGGACGACCGTCTCGATCATGCCGAGATGGAGCGCTGCTTTTCGCTGCAGATGGAGGCCGGCTGCGACGGCATCATCGTCTGCGGCTCGCTCGGCGAAGGGCCAATGCTGTCGCATGACGAGAAGATCGAGGTGCTGAAGACGGCGCAGCAGGTCGCCGGAGGCAAGCCGGTGCTGCTCACTGTGAACGAGCCCGGCACCCGCGAGGCGGCAAGCATCGCGCGTCGCGCCGCGCAGGCCGGAGCCAGCGGGCTGATGGTGGTGCCCAGCCCGATCTACCATACCGACCCGGCAGAGACGGCCGCCGCCCTGCGCGCCGTGGCCGAGGCCGGCGACCTGCCGGTCATGATCTATTCGAACAGGCTGGCGTACCGCGTCGACGTCACCGTCGACCTGATGGAGGAGCTGGCGTCCGACGCGCGCTTCGTCGCCATCAAGGAATCCTCCGACGACATCCGCCGCTCGACCGAGATCATCAACCGGTTCGGCGACCGCTACGACCTGTTCACCGGCGTCGACAATCTTGCCTTCGAGGCACTGTCGGTCGGCGCCATCGGCTGGGTGGCGGGGCTGGTCACCGCCTTCCCGCGCGAGACGGTGGCGATCTACCAGCTGATGAAGCAGGGCCGGCGCGAGGAGGCGCTGACGATCTATCGCTGGTTCCGGCCATTGCTCGACCTCGACGTCTCGACCTATCTGGTCCAAAACATCAAGCTTGCTGAAGTGCTGGCGATCAATACCAATGATCGCGTTCGCATGCCGCGCCGGCCGCTGTCGGGCGAGCGCCGCAAGGCGGTGGAAAAGATCGTCATGGATGCGCTGGCTGTGCGGCCGAAACTGCCGGCGCTGCAGGCGTCTCCTCGATCGGCGGACAAGCTGGTGGCAGCCGAATAGGGGTAGCATCGCGTGCAGGAAAATTCCGATGAGACCGAGGAGGGACGCCGCCCCTCATCCGCCCTTCGGGCACCTTCTCCCCGTGAACGGGGAGAAGGGCAAGACATCGCCATCATCGGCGGCGGCATCATCGGCATCTGCGCCGCCACCTACCTGACCGAGGCAGGGCGAAACGTCACGATCTTCGATCGCACGGGCATCTGCGAGGAAACGAGCTCGGGCAACGCCGCCGCCTTCGCCTTCACCGACGTGCTGCCGCTGGCGCATAAGGGCATGGTGCGGCAATTGCCGAAATGGCTTGCCGATCCGCTCGGCCCGCTCCCCATTCCGCCCGCCTATCTGCCGAAGCTGCTGCCCTGGCTGATCCGCTTTTGGCGCGCCGGGCGCGGCGCCCGCTACGAGACCAGCCTTGCCGCACAGGCCGCGATGATGAGGCTTGCCGAAGCGGAGTGGATGGGCCTGCTCGACCGCTCCGGGACGAGGCCGATGCTGCGCGAGGACGGCTCGCTCGAACTCTACGAGAGCGAGGCCGAGTTCCGCGCCTCGCTTTCCGGCTGGGCGGCACGTGAGCGCTACGGCATCGGCTTCAACCATGTCGAGGGCGCGGAGATGGCTGCCCTGCAGCCGGGGCTTTCGCCGCGCTTCATCAAAGCCACCTTCGTGCCGGGCTGGAAAACGGTCTCCGACCCCAAGCTGCTCGGCAAGGCGGTCTGGGCCCACGCCGCACGGCTCGGCGCCCGCTTCGAGCACGCGCTCGTCGCGCGGATCGTGGGCGGCGCGGATGGAGCGACGATCGTGCTTGCCGACGGCTCGACCCGGAAGGCGAACCAGCTCGTCATCGCCGCTGGCGCATGGTCGCATCTTCTGGCCAGGGACCTCGGCGAGCGCATCCCGCTGGAGACCGAGCGCGGCTACAACACCACGCTGCCTAAGGCCGCGTTCGATGTCAGGCGGCAGCTGATCTTCTCCGGGCACGGTTTCGTCATCACGCCGCTGGAAACCGGCCTGCGCGTCGGCGGCGCCGTCGAACTCGGCGGCATCGAGCGCCCGCCTAATTTCGCGCGGTCGAAGGCCATGCTGGAAAAGGCCAGGCGCTTCCTGCCGGGGCTCGATCCGTCGGGCGGGCGCGAATGGATGGGCTATCGCCCGTCGCTGCCGGATTCGCTGCCGGTCATCGGCCGGGCGCGCGCGCCGAACACTTTCTATGCTTTCGGCCACGGCCATCTCGGCCTGACCCAGGCAGCGGCAACCGGGCGCTTGATCCGCGATCTCGTTCTCGGGCAGGCTCCGCCCGTCGGTCTCGCCCCCTTCAGTCCGCAGCGGTTCTGACCGGTCTCTCTTGTCTTGACGCAATTGCGGACGGAAGGTTACGGCGAAGGCGCCGAACTTAACCGCTTCACACTTTTCCTGAAATTGCTTTAGGAAGCATCATCATGGCCAAGAAAACCTTCTCCTGCATTGACGGCCACACTTGCGGCAATCCGGTCAGGCTGGTCGCCGGCGGCGGGCCGCTGCTCGAGGGCAAGACGATGATGGAGCGGCGGGCGCATTTCCTCGCCGAGTACGACTGGATCCGCACCGGGCTGATGTTCGAGCCGCGCGGCCATGACGTGATGTCGGGCTCCATCCTCTATCCGCCGACGCGCGAGGACTGCGACATCGCCATCCTGTTCATCGAGACGTCGGGCTGCCTTCCGATGTGCGGCCACGGCACCATCGGCACGGTGACGATGGCGATCGAGCATGGGCTGGTGCAGCCGAAGACGCCGGGGATCTTGCGGCTCGACACGCCGGCCGGCCTGGTCATCGCCGAATACAAGCAGGTCGGCGAGTATGTGGAGGAGGTGCGCATCACCAACGTGCCCTCCTTCCTCTATGCCGAGGGGCTGACGGTCGAGTGTCCCGGCCTCGGCGAGATCAGCGTCGACGTCGCCTATGGCGGCAACTTCTACGCCATCGTCGAGCCGCAGGCGAACTATCGCGACATGGCCGACCATTCGGCCGGCGACCTCATCGCCTGGAGCCCGGTGGTGCGGCAGCGGCTCAACGAGAAGTACTCCTTCGTGCATCCGGAGAACCCCGGCATCAACCGGCTGTCACACATGCTGTGGACCGGCCAGCCGACCAATCCGGAAGCCGATGCGCGCAATGCCGTTTTCTACGGCGACAAGGCGATAGACCGCTCGCCTTGCGGCACCGGCACCTCGGCGCGCATGGCGCAGCTGCACGCCAAGGGCAAGCTCAAGGCCGGCGACAGCTTTGTCCACGAATCGATCATCGGTTCGCTGTTCAAGGGCAGGGTCGAAAAGGAGGTCGTCGTCGCGGACAAGCCGGCGATCGTCCCCTCGATCGGCGGCTGGGCGCGGATGACCGGGTTGAACACCATCTTCATCGACGACCGCGATCCGTTCGCGCACGGGTTCGTCGTCACCTAGAGCAATTCCAGGAAAAGTGTGTAGCGGTTAAGTTCGGCGCCTTCGCCGTAACCTTCCGTCCGGAACTGCGTAAAAAGCAAATAAGGCGACGCCGTCGCTGCTCGAGGGCGTCAGGCTTCCTCGCCGTTCGTCGAGACCTGATCGCGGAACCAGTCGGCGAAGGTGATTTCGGCGGCCGAGGGTTGCGCCGACATGGTCAGATAGTAGCCCTTGTCCGTGTCGGTCGCGATGTCGGAGACGACGACGAGATCGCCGCGCCGCAGCTCCTCGCGAAAAACCTCGATCGGGCAAAGGGCGACGCCGTGACCGGCGATGACGGCCGTCGCCAGTATGTTGAAATCGGCAAAGACAGGCCCGGTGCCCACGTCGGCCCCGGCCATGCCGGCTTGCGAGAACCACTCGCGCCAGCCCTGACGGGTCTCGTCATGCAGAAGGTCCGCCGCGGCAATCTCCGCCGGCGACCCGAGCCGGCCCTTGCGCGCCAGATAGTGCGGGCTGCAGGCGGGCCGGCTCATGCGCGAAAACAGCTTGAGGCTGGCGGCGGCGGGAGACGGGTCCGCGCCGAGCGTGATGAGGACGTCGTTGTCATCGTCCTCGAGCCGGTCTTCGGCTTTCGCGTAGGCGACGCGGATGGCGATCTCCGGGTGGCGTTCGGTGAAGTCCGGCAAGCGCGGCACCAGCCATCGGCTGGCGATGGATGGAATGCAGCCCACCGACAGCGATGCTACGGCCGCGTTTCTGCGGATGCGCCGGCAGGCGGCGGCAAGGTCGGAGAGCGCCGCGTTCGCCGAGACCTGCAGGGCAAGGCCGGCGTCGGTCAGGCGGACCTTGCGGGCATCCCGGTGGAACAGGGGCACGCCCAACCATTCCTCCAGCCGCCTGATCTGATGGCTGATCGCCGGATGGGTGACATGCAGCTCCTCGCCGGCGGCCGAGAAGCTGAGATGGCGCGCGGCGGCCTCGAAAGCGCGGATGGCGTTCAGCGGGAGATAGTCCATTTGTAAATTTTTCTAATGTGTCTAACGAAAAACGGTCATTTGAAACCCGCCTCGGGTCGCGACATGCTGAAGGCAGCTTCGAATGTTGATCCAGAAAATAGCAGCCAAAACAGAGCGAAGCCAGATCATTCCGTCGTCCTGGTCGTCCCACGCCCCCTTCATAGAGAGAGATACCATGTTCACCAGGCAACTGGCCGATGTAGAAAAAACTGACTTCTTCGTCGACTGGGGCAACGGCACCAGCCACCGGCTGCTGACCCAGCGAGACGGCATGGGGTTCACCGTCTGTCATACGGTCGTGCGGGCAGGGAGCGAGTCGCGCCTGCAATACCGGCGGCATCTCGAGGCCTGCTATTGCATCTCGGGCCAGGGCGAAGTCGAGGATATGTCGGGCGCGATCCATCGCATCGAGCCCGGGACCATCTATGTGCTTGACGCGCATGACGATCATTACCTGCGCGCCGATGCCGCCGGCGACATGGTGCTGGTCAGCGTCTTCAACCCGCCGCTGAGCGGCACCGAGCGGCACAGTCTGAGCGGAGAAGGCGGCTCCGCCTACTGAAACTTCATGCCCCGCAAGCAACCCCATCGAGCAGGCCGGCGCTCGCCCACGGCCGCGCCGTCACACGAATGTCATATGTGAAAGAATCCCGACCTGGCGAAAGGCGAAGGAGCGCGAGACGGGCGACCTTCGCCGACGCAAGGAATCGCTCCATCACCTAATCTTGACGGCGATTTCTTCGAAACGAAGCGCATCATACGGCCGAATCGTCAAAGACATTGCGTTATGCCAATGATAGGGTCCGCGATAGTCCAGGGGTCGGACGGCGTAAAACGGGCAATCGGACGGCGTGCTTCCAAAACACGCGAGGCGATTGAAAAATCACGTTGCAATCCGGGCTCGAAACTTTACGACTAGGGGAAATACGAAAAGGAGTGCGACCCGAAAGCGGGCGACATTCCAGGGGAGCCACGGCAGTATGCAGTACTTCGTCCAGCAGCTTATCAACGGGCTGACGCTGGGATCGATCTATGGCCTGATCGCGATCGGCTACACGATGGTCTACGGCATCATCGGCATGATCAATTTCGCCCATGGCGACATCTTCATGGTCGGGGCCTTCACCGCCCTCATCGTCTTCCTCATCCTCGGCGCCCTGTTCTATTCGGTGCCGGTCGTCATCGCGCTCTTGATCATGATGATCGTGGCGATGCTTCTGACCAGCCTCTACAACTGGACGATCGAGAAGGTAGCCTACCGGCCACTGCGTGGTTCGTTCCGGCTGGCGCCGCTGATCACCGCCATCGGCATGTCGATCGCGCTGTCCAATTTCGTCCAGGTCACGCAGGGCCCCCGCAACAAGCCGATCCCGCCGCTGGTGTCCAAGGTCTACAGCTTCGACGGGATCAGCGTGTCGCTGAAGCAGATCATCATCGTGGTGGTCACCGTGGTGCTGCTGGCGCTGTTCTGGTACCTGGTCAACAGGACGGCGCTCGGCCGGGCGCAACGCGCCTGCGAGCAGGACCGCAAGATGGCCGCGCTGCTCGGCATCGACGTCGACCGCACCATTTCGATCACCTTCATCATGGGCGCTGCGCTGGCCGCCGTCGCCGGCACGCTGTTCCTGATGTATTACGGCGTGGTGGTGTTCTCGGACGGCTTCGTGCCCGGCGTGAAGGCCTTCACCGCCGCGGTGCTCGGCGGCATCGGCTCGCTGCCCGGCGCCGTGCTCGGCGGCCTCTTGATCGGCTTCATCGAGAGCATGTGGTCGGCCTATTTCTCCATCGACTACAAGGACGTCGCCGCCTTCTCGATCCTGGCGATCGTCCTGATCTTCCTGCCTTCCGGCATTCTGGGCCGGCCTGAAGTCGAAAAGGTCTGAGCTCATGGCCGTTACCGTGTCCCCGGAGAGCGATACCGTCGCCACTCCCATCCAGCGCGCTTTCCGCGAGGCGCTCTATGCCGGCGCCGTCTCGCTCGGCCTGTTCGTACTGTTCATCGGTCTCAGGACCGACCAGAACATCTCCAACGAACTGATCCTGGTGCAGCGCTGGGGCCTGCTTGCCCTGGTGGTGATCCTCACCGCCGTCGGGCGCTTCCTCTATGTCGGCTTCGGGCAGCCGGCGCTGGAGCGCGCCAAGGCGCAGAAGGCTGCGGCGCCCGCCGTCGCGGCTGAACCCAGCTTCGTGCGCCGCAACTTCAACAAGATCGGCATCGCCGTGCTGTTCCTGTACCCGATCGCGATGGTCCTGCTGTTCGGCTTCCAGGGCTCGCTGAAATGGGTCGATAATTTCGGCATCCAGATCCTGATCTACGTGATGCTTGCCTGGGGGCTGAACATCGTCATCGGGCTGGCCGGCCTGCTCGACCTCGGCTACGTCGCCTTCTACGCGGTCGGCGCCTATGCCTACGCGCTGCTCGGCACGCATTTCGGCCTGTCGTTCTGGATCCTGCTGCCGGCCGCCGGCTGCATGGCCGCCTTCTGGGGCGTCATGCTCGGCTTCCCGGTGCTGCGGCTGCGCGGCGACTATCTGGCCATCGTGACGCTTGCCTTCGGCGAGATCATCCGCCTGGTGCTGATCAACTGGCGCGAGGTGACCAACGGCTCGGCCGGCATTTCCGGCATTCCGAAAGTCTCCCTCTTCGGCCTGATATCGTTCAACGTCTCGGATCCGAACTACATCTCCAAGGTGCTGGGCATCGCCCAGTCGGGCGCCTACTACAAGATCTTCCTCTACTATCTCATCCTTCTGCTTTGCCTGCTCACCGCCTTCGTCACCATCAGGCTGCGCCGGCTGCCG
Source organism: Mesorhizobium sp. M4B.F.Ca.ET.017.02.2.1 (assembly GCF_003998955.1). Taxonomy (NCBI): domain Bacteria; kingdom Pseudomonadati; phylum Pseudomonadota; class Alphaproteobacteria; order Hyphomicrobiales; family Phyllobacteriaceae; genus Mesorhizobium; species Mesorhizobium sp. M4B.F.Ca.ET.017.02.2.1. Next base: position 10,850 of record NZ_RZOF01000030.1, read on the forward strand.
GTCGGCCGGGCCTGGGAAGCGTTGCGCGAGGACGAGATCGCCTGCCGCTCGCTCGGCATCAACACCACCACCACCAAGCTGACGGCGTTCGCCACCGGCGCCATGTTCGGCGGCTTCGCCGGGTCGTTCTTCGCCGCCCGCCAGGGCTTCGTCAGTCCGGAGTCCTTCGTCTTCCTAGAATCGGCGATCATCCTTGCCATCGTGGTGCTGGGAGGCATGGGCTCGCTGGGAGGCATCGCGGTCGCGGCGGCGGTGATGATCGGCGGCACCGAGATCCTGCGCGAGCTGGACTTCCTCAAGACCGGCCTGAGATGGGGCGACACAACCCTCATTCCCGGCTTCGGTCCCGACTTCACGCCGGAACTCTACCGCATGCTTTTGTTCGGCGTGGCGATGGTCGTCGTCATGCTATGGAAGCCGCGCGGCTTCGTCGGCAGTCGCGAGCCGACAGCCTTCCTGAAGGAGCGAAGAGCGGTCTCAGGCTCCTTCACCAAGGAGGGTCACGGCTGATGAACGCGACCCCTTCCTCGAGCGACTTCATCCTGCAGGTCGAGCACCTGTCCATGAAGTTCGGCGGCCTCATCGCCATCGGCGACCTGTCCTTCCAGGCCAGGCGCGGCGAGATCACCGCGCTGATCGGCCCCAACGGCGCCGGCAAGACCACCGTGTTCAACTGCATCACCGGCTTCTACAAGCCGTCGGAAGGCATGATCACGCTCAACCGGAAAGACGGTTCGAGCTATCTGCTCGAGCGCCTGCCCAACCATGAGATCCCGGCGCGCGCCAAGGTGGCGCGCACCTTCCAGAACATCCGCCTGTTCTCGGGCATGACGCTGCTCGAGAACCTTCTGGTCGCCCAGCACAACAAGCTGATGAAGGCCTCCGGCTACACGTTCCTCGGCCTGTTCGGCTTCTCGAGCTACCGGCAGGCATCAGCCGAATCGATCGATCTTGCCAAGCACTGGCTGGAGAAGGCCAACCTGGTCGATCGCGCCGACGATCCGGCGGGCGACCTGCCCTATGGCGCGCAGCGGCGGCTGGAGATCGCGCGCGCCATGTGCACAGGCCCCGAGCTTCTGTGCCTCGACGAGCCGGCCGCCGGCCTCAATCCGAAGGAATCGGCGGCCCTCAACGAGCTGCTGAACGACATCAAGGACAACACCGGCACCTCGATCCTGCTCATCGAGCACGACATGTCGGTGGTGATGCAGATTTCCGACCATGTCGTGGTGCTGGAATACGGCCGCAAGATCTCCGACGGCAGTCCGCAGTCGGTCAGGACCGATCCACGCGTCATCGCCGCCTATCTCGGCGTCGACGACGAGGAGGTCGAGACGGTGCTGACCGAAGTCGGCGACGAGGCCGTGATCGAGCAGCTCGACACCGGCCCCGATTCCGCGCACGGGCCAGGAAGCTCGGCTTCGATGATGGCGGGCCCGGTTTCCGATTCTGTCGAGCATGCGGACCAGGGCGAGCGGGTCACGGTGTCGAGGGGCGCCTCGAAGGCAGCTCAGGTCGATGCGCGCGCGCGCGCCGCCGTTGCGAGCAAACCTGTGAAGCCCGTTGCCGCCGCGAAGCCCGCTTCGCCGGCCCCGGCCAAGCCGACCGGAAGATCCCCGACACCCAAGCCGCGTGGAGGGCGCAAGTAATGGCCGGCACAACGCTGCTCGATATCAAGGGCGTCCAGACCTACTACGGCAACATCCGGGCGCTGAATGGCGTCGACGTCACCGTCAACCAGGGCGAGATCGTGGCGCTGATCGGCGCCAACGGCGCCGGTAAGTCGACGCTGATGATGACCATCTTCGGCGCGCCGCGCGCCCGCGCGGGCACCATCACATTCGCCGGCACCGACATCACACAGTTGCCGACGCACGAAATCGCCCGCATGCGCATCGCCCAGTCGCCGGAAGGACGCCGCATCTTCCCGCGCATGACGGTGATGGAAAACCTGCAGATGGGCGCCAGCCTCGACAACCTCAAATACTATGACGAGGACGTCGAGAAGGTGTTCACGCTGTTCCCGCGGCTCAAAGAGCGCATCGGCCAGCGCGGCGGCACGCTGTCGGGCGGCGAGCAGCAGATGCTGTCGATCGGACGCGCGCTGATGGCGCGGCCGAAGCTGCTCCTGCTCGACGAGCCGTCGCTGGGCCTGGCGCCGCTGATCGTCAAGCAGATCTTCGACGCCATCCGCGAGCTGAACCGCATGCAAGGGCTGACCGTGTTCCTGGTCGAGCAGAACGCCTTCGGCGCGCTGAAGCTCGCCAATCGCGGCTATGTCATGGTCAACGGCAATGTGACGATGAGCGGTTCCGGCAAGGAACTGCTCGCCAATCCGGAAGTGCGCGCCGCCTATCTCGAAGGCGGCCACCACTGAGATTGGAGCGGAATATGTGCATCCGGTATTCCGCTCCACCTTGTTTGTTTGTCGCATGATCGTTGTCCGAAAAGTCTGCACCTTTTCGGGATCGTGCTAGGGAGACTTCATCATGCAGGGCATTCTCTACGAGGAACCCTCGATCTTCCAGTTCCTGTTCGTCACCTGCCTGCTCGGCGGCTGGGCCGCCTGGATGACCGGCAAGGCCAGCGCGCAGACATGGCGCAGCTTCTTCCAGCTGTTCCTCTACATGCTCGGGCTCGGCATCGGCATCCGGTTCATCCATCATGCGCTGTTCGACGGCACGATGTTCTCGCTGCATTACTATATCGTCGACACCATCGTGCTGATCATACTGGGCTTCCTTGGCTATCAATACACGCGCACCAACCAGATGGTGACACAGTATAATTGGCTCTACGAAAGAGCCTCGCTTTTGAGCTGGAAGCCGAAAGGCTGACGTTCATGATTAACGCCGTCTCGGGGATGAAACGGCGTGACAAGTGCCTGAAAATCGGCAAACTATGCTTTCTGCGATAAGGGTGGGCATCGCATGAAAGTATCATCCACGCCCACTCCGTAAATGGGAGCGTTTATATGAAAAAGTCACTCTTGTCCGCCGTGGCTCTGACCGCGCTTGTCGCGTTCAGCGGCAGCGCGTGGGCTGACATCCTGATCGGCGTCGCCGGTCCGATCACCGGCCCGAACGCCGCCTTTGGCGCGCAGCTGCAGAAGGGCGCCGAGCAGGCCGCCGCCGACATCAATGCTGCAGGCGGCATCAACGGCCAGCAGATCAAGCTCGAGATCGGCGACGACGTGTCGGATCCGAAGCAGGGCATCTCGGTCGCCAACAAGTTCGTCGCCGACGGCGTCAAGTATGTTGTCGGTCACTTCAACTCGGGCGTCACCATCCCGGCCTCGGAAGTCTATGCCGAGAACGGCATCCTGGTGATCACGCCTTCGGCCACCAACCCGCAGCTGACCGAGCGCGGCCTGTGGAACACGTTCCGCACCTGCGGACGCGACGACCAGCAGGGCAAGGTCGCCGGCGACTATCTCGCCAAGAACTTCAAGGACGCCAAGATCGCCGTCATCCACGACAAGACGCCTTACGGCCAGGGCCTCGCAGACGAAACCAAGAAGGCGCTGAACGGCAATGGCGTCACCGAAGCCCTCTATGAAGGCATCAATGTCGGCGACAAGGACTTCTCGGCCCTCATCGCCAAGATGAAGGAAGCCGGCGTCTCCGTCGTGTACTATGGCGGCCTGCACACCGAAGCCGGCCTGATCATGCGCCAGCTGGCCGACCAGGGCCTCAAGGCCCAGTTCATGTCGGGCGATGGCATCGTCTCGAACGAACTGGCCTCGATCGCCGGCGACGCCGTCAACGGCACGCTGATGACGTTCGCTCCGGATCCGCGCAAGAACCCGAACGCCAAGGAACTCGTCGAGAAGTTCCGCGCCGCCGGTTTCGAGCCGGAAGCCTACACGCTCTACTCCTATGCCGCCCTGCAGATCGTCGCCGCTGCCGCCGCCAAGGTCGGTTCCGCTGACGACGCGCAGAAGGTTGCGGACGAGATCAAGAAGAGCGGCCCGTGGAAGACCGCCATCGGCGACATCGGCTATGACGCCAAGGGCGACATCACCCGCCCTGACTACGTGCTGTACACCTGGAAGAAGGGTGACGACGGCAAGTACACCTACTTCGAGCAATAAGCCGGCAAAACGGCCTCAATTGCGAATGCCCGGCGCTACGCGCCGGGCATTTTCTTTTGTTCGAACAAGGTTGGCGCGAACGAACTATTTAAATCGGTTTAGGTGTCGCGCGAATCCGTTTGCACTGCAGCATTTTCACGCTAATCATTGCTCCAGCCCCCATCCTCCCAGCCTTTGGAGCCCTGTCCTTGGCCATCACGAAGATCCTCGTCGCCAACCGATCCGAAATCGCCATCCGCGTCTTTCGCGCGGCCAACGAGCTCGGCCTCAAAACCGTGGCGATCTGGGCCGAGGAGGACAAGTACTCGCTGCACCGCTTCAAGGCTGACGAAAGCTACCAGGTCGGGCGCGGACCGCATCTTGCCAAGGACATGGGGCCGATCGAAAGCTACCTGTCGATCGACGAGGTGATCCGCGTCGCCAGGCTGTCGGGAGCCGACGCCATCCACCCGGGCTATGGCCTGCTTTCGGAAAGCCCGGAATTCGCGGAGGCTTGCGCCGCCGCCGGCATCACCTTCATCGGCCCGAAGCCGGAGACGATGCGCCGGCTCGGCAACAAGGTCGCGGCGCGCAATCTGGCGATCGAGGTCGGCGTGCCCGTCGTGCCTGCCACCGATCCGCTACCGGACGACATGGAAGCGGTGAAGAAGCTTGCCGAGAAAATCGGCTATCCGGTGATGCTTAAGGCCTCGTGGGGTGGCGGCGGCCGCGGCATGCGCGCCATCCGCGCCGAAGCCGACCTTGCCCGCGAGGTGATGGAAGGCAAGCGCGAGGCCAAGGCCGCCTTCGGCAAGGACGAGGTCTATCTCGAGAAGCTGATCGAACGCGCCCGCCATGTCGAGGTGCAGGTTCTCGGCGACACGCATGGCAATGCCGTGCATCTGTTCGAGCGCGACTGCTCGATCCAGCGCCGCAACCAGAAGGTCGTCGAGCGGGCGCCGGCGCCTTATCTGAGCGAAGCGCTGCGCCAGGAGCTGTGCGGGTACGCGCTGAGGATCGCCAACGAGACCAGCTATATCGGCGCCGGCACGGTCGAGTTCCTGCAGGACGCCGATACCGGCAAATTCTACTTCATCGAAGTCAATCCGCGCATCCAGGTCGAGCACACCGTCACCGAGATGGTGACCGGCATCGATATCGTCAAAGCGCAGATCCACATCCTCGACGGCTTCGCCATCGGCACGCCGGACTCGGGCGTGCCGGCGCAGAAGGACATCAGGCTGAACGGCCACGCGCTGCAGTGCCGCATCACCACCGAGGATCCGGAGCACAATTTCATCCCGGACTATGGCCGCATCACCGCCTATCGCGGCGCCACCGGCTTCGGCATCCGGCTTGACGGCGGCACCGCCTATTCGGGCGCGGTCATCACCCGCTTCTACGATCCGCTGCTGGAGAAGGTGACGGCGTGGGCGCCGACGCCGGCCGAGACGATCGCTCGCATGAACCGCGCGCTGCGCGAGTTCCGCATTCGCGGCGTGGCAACCAACCTCACCTTCCTCGAGGCGATCATCAATCACCCGAGCTTCGCCGACAATTCCTATACGACGAAGTTCATCGACACGACGCCGGAACTGTTCCAGCAGGTGAAGCGGCAGGACCGCGCCACCAAGCTGCTCAACTACCTTGCCGATGTCAGCGTCAACGGCCATCCGGAAACGCGCGGCCGGCCGATGCCCAAGGCCGATGCGGCGGCGCCCGTGGTGCCCTATCTCAACGGCAAGGTGCCGGACGGCAGCAAGCAGCAGCTCGATGCGCTCGGCCCGGAAAAATTCGCCGCCTGGATGCGCGCCCAGACCCAGGTGCTGGTCACCGACACGACGATGCGCGACGGCCACCAGTCGCTGCTCGCCACCCGCATGCGCACGCATGACATTGCCGGCATCGCCGGCACCTATGCGCGGGCGCTGCCGCAGTTGCTGTCGCTGGAATGCTGGGGCGGCGCCACTTTCGACGTCGCCATGCGCTTCCTCACCGAGGATCCCTGGGAGCGGCTGGGCAAAGTGCGGGAGGCCGCGCCGAACCTTTTGCTGCAGATGCTTTTGCGCGGCGCCAACGGCGTCGGCTACACCAACTATCCCGACAATGTCGTGCAACATTTCGTCCGCCAAGCCGCTGCCGGCGGCGTCGACCTGTTCCGCGTCTTCGACTGCCTGAACTGGGTCGAGAACATGCGCGTCGCGATGGACGCGGTCGGCGCCGAGGGCAAGCTGATCGAAGCGGCGATGTGCTACACCGGCGACATCCTCGATCCGGCAAGGGCCAAATACGACCTCAAATACTATGTCGGGCTGGCGAAGGAACTCGAGGCCGCCGGCGCCCACATCATCGCCGTCAAGGACATGGCCGGACTCTTGAAGCCGTCGGCGGCGCGCGTGCTGTTCAAGGCCTTGCGCGAGGCGACCGACCTGCCGATCCATTTCCACACCCATGACACGTCGGGCCTGTCGGCGGCCACCGTGCTGGCGGCGGTCGAGACCGGCGTCGATGCCGTCGACGCGGCGATGGATTCCTTCTCCGGCAACACCTCGCAGCCCTGCCTCGGCTCGATCGTCGAGGCGCTGAAGGGCACCGAGCGCGATCCCGGCCTCGATCCGCAATGGATCCGCAAGATCTCGTTCTACTGGGAAGCGGTGCGCAACCAGTACGCGGCCTTCGAAAGCGACCTCAAGGGGCCGGCCTCGGAAGTCTACCTGCACGAAATGCCCGGCGGACAGTTCACCAACCTCAAGGAACAGGCGCGCTCGCTCGGCCTCGAAACGCGCTGGCACGAGGTGGCGCAGGCCTATCACGACGTCAACCTGATGTTCGGCGACATCGTCAAGGTGACGCCGTCGTCCAAGGTCGTCGGCGACATGGCGCTGATGATGGTGAGCCAGGACCTCACCGTCGCCGATGTCGAAAACCCGGCGCGCGACATCGCCTTCCCGGATTCGGTGGTCTCGATGCTGCGCGGCGATCTCGGCCAGTCGCCCGGCGGCTGGCCGCCGGCGCTGCAAAAGAAGGCGCTGAAGGGCGACAAGCCGATCACGGTGCGGCCAGGCTCGCTGCTTAAAGCGGCCGACCTCAAGGCCAGCCGCAAGGACATCGAGGGAAAGCTTGAGCGCAGGCTCAGCGAGTATGAATTCGCCTCCTGGCTGATGTACCCGAAGGTGTTCACCGACTTCGCCGCCGCGCAAGAAACCTATGGGCCGGTCAGCGTCTTGCCGACGCCGACCTATTTCTACGGCATGAAGTCGGAAGACGAGATCTTCGTCGATATCGAGAAGGGCAAGACGCTGGTGGTGCGCTGCCTTGCCATCGGCGACGTCGACGAGAAGGGCATGGTCACCGTGTTCTTCGAGCTCAACGGCCAGCCGCGGCGCGTCAAGGTGCCGGACCGCGCGCATGGCGCGTCAGCCGCCAAGGCGCGGCGCAAGGCGGAGCCCGGGAACGAGGCGCATGTCGGCGCGCCGATGCCGGGCGTGGTCTCGGCACTTGCCGTTGCCGCCGGCCAGGCGGTCAAGGCCGGCGACGTGCTGCTTTCAATCGAGGCGATGAAGATGGAGACGGCGCTGCATGCCGAGCGCGACGGGGTGGTCGCCGAAGTGCTGGTCAAGGCCGGCGACCAGATCGATGCCAAGGATCTGCTGATCGCATTCAGCTAAAGTGTGTTGCCATTCAGGTGATGCCGGCCTGCGAATGGCGGCTTCCTGCGCTTCCGGTGCTCACGTACTTCAAGTACGCTCCGCGCCGGTTCTCGGAAGCCACCATTCTCGACTCGGCCTGACCTGAATCTCAACGCACCTTGGGGCGTGCCTAACCGTTCATGCCGCACCGATAATGTCTTGACCCGCCGCGCCTGCTCGGGCATCGAACCCGCTCCAATTTGCCGGCCGGCCTTCGCGAGTCGCCGGTAGCCAAACGACGCGGAGAGAAAAATGGCCGACGATATCACCGAGACCAGCCAGACTGTTGCCGCCGGCCAGCTGCGCGCCTTCATCGAGCGCATCGAGCGGCTCGAGGAAGAGAAGAAGACGATTTCCGACGACATCAAGGACGTGTTCGCCGAGGCCAAGGGCACCGGCTTCGACACCAAGGCGATGCGCAGCATCATCCGGCTGCGCAAGAAGGACCAGGCGGAGCGCCAGGAGGAGGAGTCCATTCTCGACCTCTACAAAGCCGCCCTCGGCATGGTCTGAGAACGCGGTCCGGTCCGCTTTCGCAATTCTTTCGGACTGACGCGGGCGAGGCGTCTGGAGCCTCGCCCCGTAGCTTCCTCGCTTTAGCCTGGAGGCATTGCCGCGCGCGATGGCTGGCGGAGCGGCATCGACTACATTCACCACGACATGATTGACCGGCCGCCTTGGCGACCGGGATGTATCAGTTGTGCTCCGGCCGGCTGCTGTGCTGTAAGACAGGCTCTATACCTTTGCATTGACGCAATTCCGGACGGAAGCCGTTTCACACTTTTCCTGGAATTGCTCTAGGCAGGCTGCTGCGAGCATCAGACCATGAGCGAATTCGACTTTGGCGGCCGCCGCGCCTCGGAGTTCCGCCAGCGCGGCTTCTGGACCCTGTTCGCCGAGCGGCATCCTGAGGAAAGGGCCTCGCTGGCGCGCCGCGGGCCCTGGTTCTGGCAGCGCGGGCTGCCGGATTTCGCACTGGTCCTTTCCATGTATGTCGCGCCGGCGCAGAACCATGTCGGCGTCTTCTTCGGCCGCAACGAAAAGTTCGGCGCTACCGAATCGTGGTCGCGGCTGAAGCCGTTTCAACCGGCGATCGAAGGCAGGCTGAAACTCACATCCGAACAGAGTTGCGTGGGCCTCGGCATCAATTCGATGTGGCGGGTGAATTGCTACGCCGAGGACAATTGGCCGGCGATGGCCGACTGGCTGGTGACGGAATGCTCGCGCTTCGAGCAGGCCGTCGTCGTGGTTTTGGGGGAAGCCCGGCCCTAGGCCCGACGGTCGTTCGCTCTCCCAACCTGCCTGCGCTTCAGTTTGGCCCGGCCTCGTCGCGGCCGATTTCGTCCAGATGCTGCTGCAGCGCCAGTTTGTCGAGCGAGCCCATCGGCAGGTTGGTGAACACCGCGACGCGGTTGCTCAGCATGCGATAGGCTTCGGCGAAGGCGAGATGCTGTTCGGCCTCGGTGCCGGATGCCTTGGCGGGGTCCGGGACCGCCCAAAGCGCGGTCATCGGATGGCCGGGCCAGATCGGACAGCTTTCATTCGCCGTGTTGTCGCAGACGGTGAAGACGAAGTTCATCTCCGGCGCGTCAGGTCCGGAAAACTCCTCCCAGCTTTTCGACCGGGCGAAAGACGTGTCGTATTTCAGGCTTTCCAGCAGCTGCAGCGCATAGGGGTTGACGGCTCCTTTCGGCTGCGAGCCGGCAGAATAGGCTTTGAAACGACCGGCGCCGACCCGGTTCAGGATGGCCTCCCCCATGATCGACCGGGCCGAGTTCGCATTGCAGAGAAAAAGTACATTGTAGACATGATCGCTCATTTTGAACTCCTCCATGCTGGCGCTGCAAAATGACTGGCTGGCAATGCGGAACACAGGTTTCCGGCCCGCTTGAGCATTGATGCCAGATTTCCGTGTCATATTCGCGTCACGTGTCGCGGGGGCTTGCTTTGACGGCAGGCTCCGGCATTTTCGAAGCGGCATGATCGCAAGCGGGGCCCCAACCGATGGACGATTCGCATCCGGCCGGCATGGTGTCCAGCAAGCTCGTTGGCCTGGCCGGCTTCTTCCGCTCGCGCTGGCGGGGCCGGGTGCCGCTCGACCGGCTGTTCTGGCGCGACATGGCCTTTGTCGGCACGGCCATCAACATCGCATCGTCGGTGCTGGCGCTGATCCTGCTCGGGCTGAAGCTGCCGCTCTGGCTGGTCCTGAGCGTGCATTTCGCGCCGGTGCCCTACAATCTCTTCCTGACCTTCGCCGTCTGGCGAACCGCGGAAACGTCAGGCGGTGGCAAGGCCTCGCTGATGATGCTGGGCTCGGCGCTGTGGCTGATCGCGACAGTCGTGGCTTGAAACGAAAAAGGGCGGCCGGAGCCGCCCTTGCAGACGATGAGGTTGCGACGGCCGTTAGTGCGGTTCAGCGTTTCATGAGATCGCTGACCCGCCCTAACTATTTATTTTTACGCAATTCCGGACGGAAAACCGCTGCGCACTTTTCCTGGAATTGCACTAGGCGGCCGGCTCGAATTTCAGCGCCACGCCGTTGATGCAGTAGCGCAGGCCGGTCGGCGGCGGGCCGTCCTCGAAGACATGGCCGAGATGGCTGCCGCAGTGGGCGCAGTGGCATTCGGTCCGCACCATGCCGTAGCTGCGGTCGACCGTGGTCTCGACCGAGCCCGGCACCGGGTCGTTGAAGCTAGGCCAGCCGGTGCCGCTCTCGAATTTCAGCTTGGATTCGAACAGCGGCTGGTCGCAGCCGACGCAGGAAAACGTGCCGGCGCGCTTCTCGTAAAGCAGGGCGCAACTGCCGGGCCGCTCGGTGCCATGATTGCGCATCACGGCATATTGCTCGGGCGTCAGCCGGGCGCGCCATTCGGCATCGGTACGGGTGACGGGATAGGCGTGGGTGTCCATGAAGATCTCCTCGGCCTTGGCGGCTCGTTGTTGGTTGCAAGCCATATTCGCACCAAGATAGGTGTTTGTTACACCACTGACCAGCGCATCCGTTGGCTTCGAATTGGCCTCTCCTTATTGTCGTCGGCGCTGCCCCTCACCTGCCTGCCGGCATCCTCTCCCCGTATAGTGACGGGGAGAGGGGCGCTCTCATTGATGGTTTCGCCAATCGCCAACGTCGCAGGAAGAAGTGTTGAGCTTGCGGCCGGCCCCCTTCGCCCCGTCACTATACGGGGAGAAGGTGCCGGCAGGCGGATGAGGGGCGGCGCCGACTTCCGCGAATTACCGCCACGCTCAATGCTTCCTTGAAAGCTGCTTCGTCGCGGCTTCCAGCCCGGCAAGCGTCAGCGGAAACATGCGGCCGCCGAAGGTGTCGCGGATCATCCCGATAGAATGGGTGTAGCCCCAGTTCTTCTGGCTCTCCGGATTCAGCCATATCGCATTCGGCCATTGCTGCAGCAGGCGGCCGAGCCAGACGTTGCCGGCCTCAGGGTTCCAGTGCTCCACCGAGCCGCCGGGATGCGCCAGCTCGTAGGGGCTCATCGAGGCATCGCCGACGACGATCACCTTGTAGTCAGGGCCGTATTTGTGGATGAGGTCGAAGGTCGGAATCGTTTCGGCCAAGCGGCGGCGATTGTCCTTCCAGACGCGCTCGTAGAGGCAGTTGTGGAAGTAGAAATATTCGAGCTGCCGGAATTCGGCGCGGGCGGCGGAGAACAGCTCCTCGACGCCTCTGATATGATCGTCCATCGAACCGCCGACATCGAAGAACATCAAAAGCTTGACCGCGTTGCGCCGTTCCGGCCGCGTCTTGACGTCGAGATAGCCGTGCTCGGCGGTGGCGTGAATGGTGCCGGGCAGATCGAACTCCTCCTCGGCGCCTTCGCGTACCCAGCGGCGCAGCCGCTTCAGCGCCACCTTGATGTTGCGCGTGCCGAGCTCGACACCGTCGTCGAAATTCCTGAATTCGCGCTTGTCCCAGACTTTTACCGCGCGGCGGTGGCGGCTTTCGTGCTGGCCGATGCGCACGCCTTCCGGATTGTAGCCATAGGCGCCGAAGGGCGAGGTGCCGCCGGTGCCGATCCATTTCGAGCCGCCCTGGTGGCGGCCCTTCTGCTCCTCCAGCCGCTGCTTCAGCGTCTCCATCAGCTTCTCGAAGCCGCCCAGAGCCTCGACCAGCCTTTTCTCCTCCTCGGTCAGGTGCTTCTCGGCGAGCCGGCGCAGCCATTCCTCGGGAATGTTGGCGACCTCGACGGCGTCCGGCCCGCCAAGCGCCTCGACGCCCTTGAAGACATGCGCGAACACCTGGTCGAAGCGGTCGATATGGCGCTCGTCCTTCACCAGGGCCGCGCGGGCGAGGTAATAAAAACCCTCGACATCATAGTCGACCAGCCCGGCTTCCAGCCCCTCCAGCAGCGACAGATATTCCCTGAGCGAAACGGGAACCCGCGCGGCTTTCAATTCGAGGAAGAAGGGGATGAACATGCGGCCATCTATAGCAGGTCGTATTCGATGAAGCCCGTGCGGCGCGCGACATGGTCGTAGAGCCGGCGCGCGGTGGCGTTGGTCTCGTGCGTCATCCAGTAGACGTTCTTCACCCCGATCTTGCCGGCCTCGTCCTGCACCGCCTTGATCAACGCGGCGCCCACGCCCTTGCCGCGCACGCCCGGGTCAGCGAACAGGTCCTGCAGGTAGCAGTTGTTGACCAGCGACCAGCAGGAGCGGTGGTAGATATAATGGGTGAGACCCACCGCCTTGCCGTCCAGCGTGGCGATAAAACCTTTCGGCTCGAACTCGCCTTCCGTGAACAGCCGCTTCCAGGTCAGGGCGTAGACCTCGTCCGGCAGCTTGGTCTCGTAGAAGATGAGGTAGGCCGTCCACAGGCGCCGCCAGTCGGCATGATCTGACTGCGCGAGCGGGCGGATGGTGATCTCGGTCATTTCGTTTCCTCCGAACTTTTCCGATACGACGCTGCCTCGGAGGCCGGTTGACGGCAAAGGTCCACAGCCAGGGAAAGCACTGTTGCTGGCGGCCTAGCCCTGCCGTCTCGCCATGAAGGCCAGGCGCTCGAACAAATGGACGTCCTGTTCGTTCTTCAGCAGCGCGCCGTGCAGCTTCGGCAGCATGTTCTTGGGGTCGGCGCGCAGGTCCTCCGGCGCGATGTCGTCGGCGACCAGCAGGCGGATCCAGTCGAGCGCCTCGGAGGTCGACGGCTTCTTCTTCAGGCCCGGCACGTCGCGGATCTCGTAGAACTGCGTGAGCGCCGCCCGCACCAGGTTCTGCTTGATGCCGGGGTAGTGGACGTCGACGATGCGGTGCAGCGTCTCGATGTCGGGGAAGCGGATGTAGTGGAAGAAGCAGCGGCGCAGGAAGGCGTCCGGCAGTTCCTTCTCGTTGTTCGAGGTGATGATGACGATCGGCCTCAGCGCCGCGTGGATCGTCTCGCCGGTCTCGTAGACGAAGAATTCCATGCGGTCGAGTTCCTGCAGCAGGTCGTTGGGAAACTCGATGTCGGCCTTGTCGATCTCGTCGATCAGAAGCACCACCTTCTTCGGCGCGGCAAAGGCATCCCAGAGCTTGCCGCGCTTGATGTAGTTCCTGATATCGCTAAAGCGGTCGTCGCCGAGCTGGCTGTCGCGCAGCCGCGAAACGGCGTCATACTCGTAGAGGCCCTGCTGCGCCTTGGTGGTCGACTTGACGTTCCATTCGATGAAATCCAGGCCGAGCGCCGCCGCCACCTGGCGGGCAAGCTCGGTCTTGCCGGTGCCGGGCTCGCCCTTGACCAGCAAGGGCCGCTCGAGCGCGATCGCCGCGTTGACCGCAACCATCAGATCCTTGTCGGCAACATAGGCCGCGGTGCCTTCGAAACGCATTTTTTCTCCTGGCCGTTTTGCGGCGACCGTAAGGAGGCGAACTCGGCGGCGCAAGAGCGGGGCAGGGGGACGCTTCGTTCGGCGGTCCCGGAAGCGGCGAATAACGTCGGTGCGGCCAGCCGTTTCTCTGGCGCTCGGGCAGCCATCGGCCTATATTGGTCTCGGCGGTCTGCGCTTCCCGGCAGGTGAAACTTATCCCCGGGGCCTTATCGATCCTTAGGGAGCTGTCCCTGGGAAGACCCGTGGGTTTTCTCACACGGCGCCCACCTACTTTGTAGGCACCCGGGATCGACCTCTCCACCGGTTGTGTGGATCGTCACCTGACGGCAAAGGATCCACTCCCCGTGGATGATGTGTCAGAAGACGTCGCTCCTAAAGCTCCCTCCAGATCTGACCTTTTCTAGCGTCCGCGCATGACCTCTTCCAAAGACCTGAAAAAACATCTGCGCAAGGAAGCGCTGGCGCGCCGCGATGCGCTCGACGAATTCTGGCGCGTGGAGATCGCGCTCGAGATGGCCGAGACGGCGCGCGACCAGATCGCCGTCGAGCCGGGGCAGATCATCTCCGGCTTCTGGCCGATGCGCTCCGAGGTCGACGTGCGGCCGCTGATGTTCGCGCTCCGCGAAAAGGGCGCCAGGCTCTGCCTGCCGGCCATCCTCGACAAGAGCACGATCGTCTTTCGCGAGCTGGTGCGCGGGGCGCCGATGGTCGAGATGGGCTTCGGCACGGTCGGACCGCATGAGGAGGCGGCGGTGCTCGATCCGTCCGTCATGCTGGTGCCGCTCGCCGCCTTCGACGCGCGCGGCCATCGCATCGGTTACGGCGCCGGCTACTACGACCGCGCCATCGGCAAGCTGGCCGACAAGGGGCTGACGCCGAGGCTGATCGGCATCGCCTTCGACTGCCAGGAGGTGGCACAGGTCCCCGATGAGAACCACGACGTGATCATTCCGGAAATACTGACAGAGAGCGGGTTGCGCCGGTTCACGCCGGAATTGTAGAAAAGCGTTTGAGAACGCATGATCTTTTGCGGAAAGTCATGCAGCTTTTGCTTGGCGGACTTTCGGCACGGAATCATATGAGACTTCTTTTCCTCGGCGACATGGTCGGAAAACTGGACGCACGGCGGTGTGGGAGCAACTGCCGGGCCTGATCTCCGACTTCAAGCTCGACTTCGTTATCGTCAATGGCGAGAACGCCGCTGGCGGCTTCGGCATCACCGAGGAGATTTTTCGCGAGACGCTCGCCGCCGGCGCCGACGTCGTCACCACCGGCAACCACGTCTGGGACCAGCGCGACGCGCTGGTCTTCGCGCCGCGCGAGGAGCGCTTCCTGCGTCCGTCCAATTTCCCCAAGGGCACGCCGGGGCGCGGCTCCGGCGTCTACATCGCCCGGAACGGCGCGCGCGTGCTGGTCGCCAACATCATGGGGCGCGTCTTCATGCATCCCGAGCTCGACGATCCATTCCAGGCCGGCGAGCGCGAGCTCGCCGCCTGCCCTCTCGGCGAGCAGGCTGATGCCGTCGTCATCGATTTCCACGCCGAGGCAACGTCGGAAAAGATGTGCTTCGCGCATTTCGTCGACGGCCGCGCCAGCCTCGTC
Source organism: Mesorhizobium sp. M4B.F.Ca.ET.017.02.2.1 (assembly GCF_003998955.1). NCBI lineage: Bacteria > Pseudomonadati > Pseudomonadota > Alphaproteobacteria > Hyphomicrobiales > Phyllobacteriaceae > Mesorhizobium > Mesorhizobium sp. M4B.F.Ca.ET.017.02.2.1. The sequence goes on from NZ_RZOF01000030.1 coordinate 26,035, forward strand.
GTTGGCACCCATACCCACCAGCCGACCGCCGACCACCAGATCCTCAACGGCGGCACCGCCTACCTGTCGGATGCCGGCATGTGCGGCGACTACGATTCCTCGCTCGGCATGGACAAGGAGGAGCCGCTCAACCGCTTCCTGTCGAAAGTGCCGAAAGGCCGCTTCGAGGCGGCGAGCGGGCCGGCGACGCTGTGTGGCGTCGGCGTCGACATCTCCGACCGCACCGGGCTGGCCGAGAAGATCGCGCCGTTTCGTCGCGGGCCGCGGCTCGAGGAAACCGCAGCGTCCTTCTGGTCGTGACATTGATATGAGCGGCGTCAGTACCTAACTGGCGGCGACACCTGCTTCAGATCGTAGAGGGGACGACCTCCATGCAGCTCATCGAATTCCTGGCGCCGCACTTTGCCTTCGTCTCCGACCCGACCGCCTGGGTGGCGCTGCTGACGCTGGTGGTGCTGGAGGTCGTGCTCGGCATCGACAATCTGATCTTCATCTCGATCCTGACCAACAAATTGCCCGAGGCGCAAAGAGCGCGCGCGCGCCGGCTCGGCATTTCGGCGGCGCTGATCATGCGGCTGGTGCTGCTCGCCACCATCTCGATCATCGTCCAGCTGACGACGCCGGTGTTCACCGCGCTCGGCCACGGCTTCTCCTGGCGCGACCTGATCCTGATCGCCGGCGGCCTGTTCCTGGTGTGGAAGGCGACCAAGGAAATCCACCACACGGTCGATCCCGAGGATCACAAGGACACGATGCTCGGCGAGACGCTGCAGATCTCGCTCGCCGGCGCGATCTTCCAGATCCTGTTGCTCGACCTCGTCTTCTCGATCGATTCGATCATCACCGCCGTCGGCATGACCGACGAGATCGCCATCATGTACATCGCCGTCATCGTGGCGGTGAGCGTGATGATGCTGGCGGCCGGGCCGCTTGCCGACTTCATCGCCAAGAACCCCAGCATCGTCATGCTGGCGCTGGGCTTCCTTTTGATGATCGGCATGACGCTGATCGCCGACGGCATGGGCTACCACGTGCCGAAGGGCTACATCTACGCGGCGATGGGTTTTTCGGCGCTGGTCGAGGGCCTCAACATGCTGGCGCGGCGGCGCAAGAAGGCAAGGTCCGGCGAAGGGCATTGAAGCGAAGCAGGTTTCGTCGTCAACTCCGAGGCCTGCGGCAGATGCCTTGCGCATCCGATGTCACGCGCGGCTGGACGAATTGAGCCGATTTATCTATAAGCCGGCCATTCCGACAGCGAGCGCCATATGCCCTACAGGCGTATCAGGGACGCTCTGAAATTTTGAATTCGAGCATTTTGAGAAGAGCGAGGTGTCTTCACCTGGCTTCAGGATGCTCTAGCCGAACACGACAGGGGTGCCATGGCTGGCCATTCACAGTTCAAGAACATCATGCATCGCAAGGGCCGCCAGGACGCGGTGCGGTCGAAAATGTTTTCCAAGCTGGCGCGCGAAATCACCGTCGCCGCCAAGACCGGAACGCCGGACCCGGCGATGAATCCGCGGCTGCGCCTTGCCGTGCAGAACGCCAAGGCCGTGTCGATGCCGAAGGACAACATCCAGCGCGCCATCAACAAGGCTTCCGCCGGCGACGGCGAAAACTACGAGGCGGTACGCTATGAGGGCTACGGCCCGGGCGGCGTGGCGCTGATCGTCGAGGCGCTGACCGACAACCGCAACCGTTCGGCTTCGAACGTGCGCGCCGCCTTCACCAAGGCCGGCGGGGCGCTGGGCGAAACCGGCTCGGTGTCGTTCATGTGGAACCGGGCCGGCGAGATCTACTATCCGGCATCGGCCGGCGACGCCGACAAGGTCATGGAAGCGGCGATCGAAGCCGGCGCGGACGACGTCGAATCGGACGAGGAAGGCCACACCATCTACTGCGCCTTCGAGAATCTCGGCGACGTGTCGAAGGCGCTGGAAGCCTCGCTCGGCGAGGCGGAATCGGTGAAGCCGATCTGGCAGCCGCAGAACAACGTTCCGGTTGACGAGGAACGCGCGCAGTCGCTGATGAAGCTGGTCGCCACGCTCGAGGACGACGACGACGTGCAGAGCGTCTACGCCAATTTCGAGGTCGACGACGAGACCATGGCCAAGCTCAGCGCGGCCTAAGTCCGAAATATGAGCGAAGCTCAATCCGAGATGAGCGACAAGCCGCTGCCCACCGTCCGCATCACCTATTGCACGCAGTGCCAGTGGCTGCTCAGAGCCGGCTGGATGGCGCAGGAGCTGCTCTCGACCTTCGGCACCGATCTCGGCGAAGTGACGCTGGTGCCCGGCACCGGCGGCATCTTCAGCATTTCCTGCAACGACACGCTTGTCTGGGAGCGCAAGCGCGACGGCGGGTTTCCCGACGCCGCGAAGCTCAAGCAGCTGGTCCGCGACGTCATCGATCCGGACCGGGATCTCGGCCACTCGGATCGCAAGGGCCACAAAACGAAAGACCCGGCTTGAAGCCGGGTCTTTTGCGTTGAGCCAGACGCCTTTCAAATCAGCGCCATGATAAAGCAGGCCATCGACACGATGGCGGTGACGGTGCGGACGTGGTTCCACATCACCCATGCATTCAGATGGTTCGCCCACACGGCGGCGCCGTTGGCACTTGCCGGGTCGACGGCGGCGAGCGCGTCGTTGAGCGGCACGTTGAAGACCATGGTCACGATCGGGTTGCCGATCAGGTAGATCACGGCGCCGGCAATAAGCCAGTACGAACCCGACTGGCTCCAGCCAAAGAGAACGGCGGCAATGAGCACGAGACAGATGAGACCGGTGCCGAACAGCGCCGTCATGAAGGTCGGCGTGATCACCGTGACGTTGATCGAATTCATTGCAGCGATGCCGCTTGGGATAGGCAGCCGGGCGAGCGCCGCCATGACGAAATTGGAAAAGGCGAAGAAGACGCCGCCGACGACGCCGGAGCCGATCGCGGCGATGAAGGTGAGTGTGGGTAGCAGTTTCATCATCTCAGTTGCTCCAGACGCCGCTGGCGGCGGTTTCGGTTGCGTAGGCGGAAAAGTCCTTCGGCTGGCGGCCGAGCGCGCGCTGCACGCCGTCGGCCAGCGTCTCGTTGCGGCCGTCGAGCACCTTCGTGAAGAGCTCGTCGAGCAGCCAGGCGAATTCCGGCGGCAGGTTGTGCGCCGCCACCGCCTCGGCGAATTCGGCATGTGAGATCTGCCGGTAGCGGATGTCACGGCCGGCGGCATTACCGATCTCGGCGACGGCGTCGGCGAAGCTCAGCAGGCGCGGGCCGGTGAGCTCGTAAAGCTGGCCGATATGACCTGGCTCCGTCAAAACGGTTGCGGCGACGTCGGCGATGTCGTCGACATCGACGAAAGGTTCACCGACATTGCCGACCGGCAAGGCGACCTCGCCCTCGAGAATGGACTCGATCAGGAAGCCCTCGCTGAAATTCTGCGAGAACCAGGCGCAGCGCAGGATGGTCCAGTCGGCGCCGGAGGCTTTCAACATCTCCTCGGCGCGCTGGGCTTCAGGCTCGCCGCGACCGGAGAGCAGCATCAGGCGCCTGACGCCGCGTTCGACGGCAAGCCGGGCAAACGCCTCGACGGTTTCGGCGGCGCCCGGCACGGCGATGTCTGGATAGTAGCTGATGTAGACGGCGCCGACGCCTTCGAGCGAAGGGCCCCATGTTTCCTTGTCCAGCCAGTCGAAGGGTGGCGTGCCAGCGCGCGAGCCGATGCGCACGGGAATGTTCCTGGCGGTCAGCCGTTCGGCCAGGCGCCGGCCGGTCTTGCCGGTGCCGCCCAGGATCAAAACAGGTTTTGTAGTCATCTCGATCTCCTCGGTTGGCAAATATGAGTAATCCTCACATTTGCAAAACGTGATAAACCCTCGTATTTTGTGAGTCAAGCGAGTTATCGCAGAATCTTTCCGGAGGGCTCCATGGAAGGCAGAAGTGCCGCGCCGCATCAGCAGGATGGATCAGTGGCTTCGCCACGCCGCTCCCCGACCCAGCAGCGCAGCCGCGAACGCGTCGAACGGATGCTCGCCGCCGCCTCGGCGCTGATTGCCGCGCAAGGCAGCGACGCGATGCGCATGGGCGAGGTGGCGGAAAGGGCAGGCGTGTCGATCGGCTCGCTCTACCAGTTCTTCCCCGACAAGCGGGCGATCGTCTGGGCGCTGGCCGAGCGCTACACGGCCGAAAGCCAGGCCTGTATCGCCGCGGCGCTCAAGGATGTCGCAGACGCCGAGGGCTTGCGGCGGGCATTCTCGGAACTGGTCGATATCTACTACCGGCTGTTCCTGGCCGAGCCGGTGATGCGCGACATCTGGTCGGGCACCCAGGCCGACAAGGCGTTGCGCGAGCTCGAGCTCGCCGACAGCCGCGCCAATGCCGAATTCCTCGTCGCGGTGCTGAAGCGACTGCGGCCCGATGCCGATCCGGTGGCACTGGAAACCACAGCCTTCCTGGTCTGGCAGATGGGCGAGGCGGCCATGCGCCTGGCGATCTCCGTCGACCGCCAGGAGGGCGACAGGCTGGTCGCGGCCTACAAGCGCATGGCGCTGAGGGAACTGGTGGGCGAGTAGGCGACGTTCGCGATTTGCGAAACAGTTGACGACAGTGCCCCTCTCCCGTCTACGGGGAGAAGGGAGCTGTCATGGCAACAAAAAACCCGCCTCGAGGGCGGGTTTTTCAAAATCTGTCAGGCGTATCCGGCTTAGAGGCCGAAGCCTTCGAAGCGCTTCTTGAACTTCGACAGGCGGCCGCCGCGGTCGAGCAAGGTCTGCTGGCCGCCGGTCCAGGCCGGGTGCGTGGTCGGGTCGATATCGAGGTTCATCGTATCGCCTTCCTTGCCCCAGGTCGAACGGGTCGAGTATTCGGTGCCATCGGTCATGACGACCTTGATGGTGTGGTAGTCGGGATGGATGTCGGCCTTCATTGTCGTTTTTCCTGGCTTGTGGCGCTGCCGACGGGCCCATGGCCTGCGTCGATGCGCCCCTTTTTAAAACTCGAAGCCGCAGCTATTGAGGAGCCACGGCTTCTAAAACGGTCGGCGAGCCTATACATCAGCCGGAATTGAATCACAAGGCCGCGGCGGGCGCATATTGCACGCACTGCCCGAAGGCGGCCAGAGGAAACGCTCATGGCGGATATCAGTGGCGATGCAGACGGGCGCCGGCGCTCGCTCGGGCCGCTCAAGCGCCTTTATCCCTACATCTTCCGCTACCGCACGATGGTCGTCGGCGCGCTCATCTCGCTGGCCGTGGCGGCGGGGACGACGCTGGCCTTACCAATGGCCGTGCGGCGTATGATCGATAACGGGTTCTCGTCCTCCGGCTCGACCTTCATTGCCGAATATTTCGCAGCGCTGGTGGCGATGGCGGCGCTTTTGGCGGCCGCATCGGCGGGGCGCTACTATTTCGTCATCACGCTTGGCGAGCGCGTCGTCGCCGACATCCGCCGCGACGTTTTCGCCCATGTCACGACGCTGTCGCCGGCTTTCTTCGACAAGGCCCATTCGGGCGAGATCGTGTCGCGGCTCGCCGCGGACACCACGCAGGTGAAATCGGCGGTCGGCGCCACCGC
>NZ_RZOF01000310.1:0-7448 GCF_003998955.1 Mesorhizobium sp. M4B.F.Ca.ET.017.02.2.1
GCGGGAATCTGATTCAGCCTACGCATCATCCAACCAGAGGAAAAGCATGGATACCACCGACCTCGTGCTGGCCATCATCCATCATCTGCTGGTGTTTTCGCTGGCCGGCATCATCGGCGCCGAATTCGTGCTGATCCGCGGCGACTTGCCCGCCGCGACGCTGAAGCGCCTTGTCGGCATCGACCGCCATTACGGCATCATCGCCGCGCTGATCGTCATCGTCGGCGCCGGCCGTGTCTTCTATGGCCTCAAGGGCTGGGAGTTCTACATCTACAACTGGATGTTCTGGGCAAAGATGACGGCCTTCGTCATCGTCGGCCTTTTGTCGATCGTCCCGACCATCCGCTTCATCTCCTGGAACCGGCAGGCCGGCGCCACTCCCGGCTTTCAGGTGCCGGCGGCCGAGCTCGCCTCGGTGAAGACCTATGTCCGCGCCGAAGCCTTCATCTTCCTGCTGATCCCGGTCTTCGCCGCGGCGATGGCGCGCGGCTACTGAGCCTCCACGGCGACGCTCTCCGCCAGCGGCGCGATCGGCACCAGCGGCGCTGGTATCTCGGACGTTTTCTCGGCCGCTTTGCACAGATCGGCGATGACGCAGGCCGGGCAGTCCGGCTTGCGCGCCTTGCAGACATAGCGGCCGTGCAGGATCAGCCAGTGATGCGCATGGCGCATATATTCTTCCGGAATGATCTTCAGCAGCCCCTGCTCGACCTGCTCAGGCGTCTTGCCGGGCGCCAGCCCCAACCGGTTGCCGATGCGCAAGATATGCGTGTCGACCGCCATCGTGTGCTGGCCGAAGGCCATGTTGAGCACGACATTGGCGGTCTTGCGCCCGACCCCCGGCAGCCTGACCAGCTGGTCGCGGTCGTCTGGCACTTCGCCGCCATGCTCGTCGATCAGCGCCTTGGACAGCGCGATCACGTTCTTGGCCTTGTTGCGCCAGAGTCCGATGGTGCGGATGTAGTCGCCGACCTTTGCCTCGCCCAGCGCCAGCATCTTCTGCGGCGTGTCGGCGACCTTGAACAGCGCCCGCGTCGCCTTGTTGACGCCGGCATCGGTCGCTTGCGCCGAAAGCACCACGGCGACCAGCAAGGTGAAGGCGTTGACATGCTCGAGTTCGCCCTTCGGCTCCGGCCGCTGCACCGAAAACCGCCGGAAGATCTCATGCACCTCGGCCGGGCTGTAGAGCGGCCGTGATCGTGCCGGCCGCGGCCGCGGCTTGGCGTTCGAGCCGTCGCGCCGGCCGGGCGGCAGTGCATTTTTGGCCATCGGGGATTTTTTCGTCTTGGGGCTTGCCATTCCCTTCCTATAATATCCAGCCATGAGCGACACAAACGCCTCTTTCCAGGCCGACGAACCCTTCTTCCATGCCTTGCTGACACCGCACCGCTCGCTCGGCCGCACCGGCTTCTTCGTCCTGATGGCCGCGTTGTCGTTCGGCTGGCTGGTCACCGGCGCGTTCTTCCTGTCGCGCGGCGCCTGGCCGGTGTTCGGCTTCTTCGGGCTCGACGTGATCGCCGTCTACATCGCCTTCCGCGTCAACTACCGCGCCGCCCGCGCCCGCGAGGAGGTGTCGGTGTCGCGCACCACCCTCGACATCCGCAAGACCGCGCCCTCCGGCAAATCGGAAGCGCACCGCTTCAATCCATTCTGGGCCCGCTTCTCGATCGCCCGCCATGCCGAGATCGGCATTACCAGGATGGCAGTGGAAGCGCAGGGGCAGATCGTGTCGATCGGGTCCTTCCTCGACCCCGCTTCCCGCGAAAGTTTTGCCGCCGCCTTTTCGCGCGCGCTCGCCACCGCCAGGGCGCGCTGATCGTCAAAATTGGAACCGCAGCAACCGGCCCACCTTGCGAAGGGCCGGGATGTGGCTCCAAAGGCGGAAGATCAGGCCCGCGAACCAGCTCACGCGCGCGGCATGTTCGGGTTTGTAGGCGGAGGTTTCCTCCACCAACCGCAGGCCAGGCGCAGCCTGCTCCAGCTCGCGCGGGTCGTTGATCGCCCAGTGAAGCTCGGCCCCGGTAGCTCGGAACGTCGGGCTGGAACGCACGAATTTCAGACCGAGATCGCTGTAGGCGTCGCAGACAAGCTCGCCACCGGCCAGATGCGACACAAGCCGCGCAAACAATTTTGGACCCTCGTCGGCGGCGAGATAGGGCGTGAGCCCCTCCGCAACGATCATTGCCGGCCGATTGCCCGGCACAGCATCGAGCCAGCCGGGCTCGGTAACCGACGAAGCGATCAAATGGGTGTGGTCGCGCGGCGGAAAAAGCTTGCGCCTGAGCTCGATGACCTTGGGATAGTCTACGTCGAACCAGTCGACGCCTGGCGGCGGATCGATGCGGAACACCCGTGTGTCGAGCCCGCAGCCGAGATGCAGCACGATGGCGTTGGGGTGCATGGCCGGGAAGGCCGACGTCCAGTCGTCCAGCGCCTTCGCCCGGATTGCCAGGCTGACGGCGAGATTGTCGTCGACCTTAAGCCTCGCGAAGTCATAGTCGATTCGGCGAACGGCCTCATCCGCGAAGCGATCTTGCAACAGCGAATCCGGCCTCCGGCTTTCCAGCGCCTTGCCGTAGACGGTGATGAGCAGGGTTTCCTTTTCCCGGGTGAGATGGACTTTCTCGCCGGCCATGGGCTTTCCTTTCACTGAGCCAGTTCTATCTGGGCGCCGGTTGCTGGAAGGCAAGTTTCGGGTGGTGGCAGAGGGCGGGAACAACGATATTCGCGCTCAAGGAGATATTGCCATGAACGCCCAGATGACCATGAATGCGCAGATGAAACCGACCGCGATCCTTCAGAACGACATCACCCCCGAAGGCAGCGATTACGAGGTCGTGCGCCGCGCCATCGAGAAGATCAGCCTCGACTATCGCGACCAGCCCTCGCTCGAGGTTCTGGCCGAGGAGGTCGGCGAGACGCCGACCGGGTTGCAGAAGCTGTTCACCCGCTGGGCCGGCCTGTCGCCCAAGGCCTTCCTGCAGGCGGTCACGCTCGACCACGCGCGCCGGCTGCTTGATTCCGGCATGCCGCTGCTCGAGACGTCGTTCGAGCTCGGCATGTCCGGCCCCGGCCGGCTGCACGACCTCTTCGTTACCCATGAGGCGATGTCGCCGGGCGACTATAAGACGCGCGGCGCCGGCCTCACCATCCGCTACGGCTATCACATCTCGCCCTTCGGCATCGCGCTGATCATGGTCACCGACCGCGGCCTTGCCGGCCTTGCCTTCAATGATGCCGGCGGCGAGCGGGCGGCCTTCGCCGACATGTCGGGGCGCTGGCCGAACGCGACTTATGTCGAGGACATGAGCGCCACCGCGCCCTATGCCGCGCGCATCTTCGATCCGAGGCTGTGGCGCGCCGACCAGCCGCTGCGCGTGGTGATGATCGGCACCGACTTCCAGCTGCGTGTCTGGGAAGCCCTGCTGCGCATTCCGATGGGCAAGGCCTGCACCTACTCCTCGATCGCCGCCAGCATCGGCGCGCCGAGCGCGAGCCGCGCGGTTGGCGCGGCTGTCGGCGCCAATCCGATGTCCTTCGTCGTGCCCTGCCATCGCGCGCTCGGCAAATCCGGGGCGTTGACTGGCTATCACTGGGGCCTGACGCGCAAGCGCGCCATCCTCGGCTGGGAGGCGGGACAGGTCGGGTCTTGAAACATCGATTTTTTCGGTGATTGTTGCACAAAACCGCAGATCGAAGTATAAGCAAGTATTCTTACACTTATTGTCCTGCAACAGTAAGCGATACAACCGGCGACAACCTGTGGTTTCGCCGGTTTTTCTCTTTGCAGGCAAGTCACGCCCCTTAAGTTTACCCTAAATTAACCACGACAAAGCGAAGATACCTTTGCATTAAGTCGGACCAGCCGGCTTGATAGGAGGGTCTCGATGAAGTTCTTTCGCGCCGTCATCGGTGCGGCACTGCTGGTCGCCTGTATCGACCAGACCGCATCGGCCGCCACCGGAAACGTGTTGTTCAACGGCACGATCACCGCGACCTGCACGATCACGATCAATTCCAACGGCACGATGACCGTCAGCACCAACCTTCAGTCGCTGAGCTCCCACAATGCCGGCGGTTCAGCCGGCAGCGCCCAGGTCGACACCACGGGCGGCGTCACGCTCAGCGTCGACCCGGTTACGACCACCACCGTGCCGGCCTCGGATGTCACGGCCACCACATGGACCCCGACCTTCGCCACCTCCGGCGCGCAGACGATTGCCGAAACCGGAACGGCGACCGCGCTGACGGTACCCGGCACATCGACGGTCGCCGTCAACCTTGCTGGCACCAAGGGCGGCTCAAACCGCTTCTCCGCCGGCAACTACCAGGCGACCGTGACATTGCGCTGCGAATAGCCTCTCGCGAAAGGAGCGATCTTTGAGAAAGATTGGAACTCTGGCGGCGGCGTTGGCCGCCGTGCTGTCTCCCATCGCCGCGACGGGCCAGTCGATGACGCCGATGCGCGGCGAGGTGAGGTCGTTCACCGATGCCTTCGCCGTCCGGGTCTTCCCGGGCAACCCGTATGACCAGCGCATTCGCGTCGAGGTTCATGTCTACGACCAGGATTTCCAGCCGGTCGCCGCCAGGATCACGCCGAGCGCCTTCCTTTTGGCCGGCCAGGCATCGCGTCCGGTCCTGGTGGTCGTGCCGTTCGACGGCGCAACCGAGCGTAAAGTGCGTATCTGTACCGAGAGTATCCCCTTTCCAAGCGAGCAGACGCAGATAAGGGCACAGATATGCGGAAAGTTCTTCGGACATCGCAGGTCCTGACCCTTGCCTTGCTGCCCGCCTTGGCGGTCGTGAGTCAGGGGTTTGCCGAGGACATACTGAACCTGAACCAGAACCAGACGGGCTTCACCCTGCCCGGCGTCACTCTGCCCCAGGGCCAGGACGAGGTTCACGCTTCCGACGGCACCACCTGCCGCTCCTCGGTTTCCGGCAGCGGCGCCTATCTCGATGTCGGCGTCATCAGAGGCAACAACAGCAGCCAGTCGAACAGCGACCTCGCCACCTATGGCCGCGTGGTGGTGCCGATCGGGCGGACGCCGAAGCGCGTCGATTGCAGCCGCCTCTACGAGCTTGAGGTCGAGCGCCTGCAACTGGAACTTAAGCTGCTCAAGATGGGCCTCGGCACCGACGGCCAGACGACGGCAAGCGTGCCTGCCGCCCCTCCGACGGCCGCTCGCGCTCCCGCGGCCGCATCGGCCGGATGGGCCAACGAAGGCTGGAGCATCAGAGGGACAAACGGCGATGGCAGGAAAAAGAAGAAGAAATAGCCGCGCCCTGCTGGCGATGGCGGCACTTGCCGGCCTCTGCCTTCCGACCCAGGCGGCGATCATTGGCACCTGCACGATCGTGATCGGCGCCTCCGGAACGATGAAGCCGAATCCCGCCATCAACATCTTCGGCTCCAAGCAGGCGGGCGGGTCGAGCGCCGGCGCCACCATCACCGCAAGCTCGCTGCTGTGCACGATCCTCAACCTGATCGACTGCTTTTCTGTTTCGGCGCCGGCGCCGATCGCCTTCACCTCCGCTCCAAGCGGTGGCGACACCAACGTCACTTTCGCCACGGTCTTCCGTCTCGACGGCTCGGGCACGGATATTCCCGGCAGTTCGCCGCAGCGTGTAATCAACGGCACCCACACCATGCAGGTCGACCTCACCGCCACCAAATCGCCGGGCATCTTTCCCGCCGGCAGCTACCAGGGCACGGTCACCGTGCGCTGCGAATGAAAGCGTGGCGGCTCGCGCGGAACTGCTCAATGGGCTGGCAACCGGCACTCTTACGGGCTAGCTTCCCGCCCATTAAGCAGGAGGCACTTCTTGATTATCGTAGTCGGCTCGATCAACCTCGACCTCATCGCCAATGTCGACCGCTTGCCAGCGCCTGGCGAGACGGTGCGCGGTTCCGCTTTCGCCACCGCGCCCGGCGGCAAGGGTGCCAACCAGGCGCTGGCCGCCGCGCGCGCCGGCGCCAAGGTGAGGATGGTCGGCGCCGTCGGCAAGGATAGCTTCGCCGCCGAGGCGCTGGCTTTGCTCACTGGCAAGGTCGATCTCTCCGGCATAGGCGAGAGCTTCGCCTCGACCGGCACGGCGCTGATCCTGGTCGGCGCCGACGGCGAAAACGTCATCGCCGTGGTCCCGGGCGCCAATGATTCGGTGCTGCCAGGCGATATCGCCAAGGCACAGCTCAAGAAGGGCGACGTCGTGCTGCTGCAGCACGAGATCCCCTTGCAGACCGTTGACGCCGCGCTGGAGGCGGCGCGGGCGGCCGGCGCCGTCAGCGTGCTCAACACCGCGCCGTTCCGCCCCGAGGCGTCCGAGCTTCTGGGCAAGGCCGACTATGCCGTCGCCAACGAGACCGAATTCGATCTCTACGGCGAGGCGCTGTCGCTCAGCGGCCGCGACCGCCCGGCGCGGATGCGCGACTATGCCGGCAAGACCGGACGCGCCATTGTCGTCACCCTCGGTGGCGACGGCGTGCTCGCCGCGACGCCCGACACCTTCCTGACCGTGCCGGCGTTGAAGATCACTCCGGTCGATACGGTCGGCGCCGGCGACACGTTTTGCGGCTATTTCGGTGCCGGCCTGTCGTCGGGCCTGCCACTCGAACAGGCGCTCGTCCGCGCCGCCGCCGCCGGCTCGCTCGCTTGCCTGAAGCCCGGCGCCCAGCCGGCGATACCGCTGGCGAAGGACGTCGACGCCGCCTTGTCGGCCGCCGGGTGACGGCCATGCGTCCGGCGACCAGACATGCCGTCCCGCCCGCGGGTGATATCTGCCGGCTGTCCGCCGTGGAACTGGCCGGCGCAGTCCGTGAGCGCCGCCTGTCGGTACGCGAGGTGGTCACCGCCTTCCTCGACCGCATCGAGGCGGTGAACCCGCTGGTCAATGCCATCGTGTCGCTGCGCGACCGCGCCGATATTCTCGCCGAAGTCGACAGCGCCGACGCCCATCTGGCGCGCGGCGGCAAGGCGGGATCGCTGTTCGGTCTGCCCATTGCGATCAAGGACCTGGCGCTGACCAAGGGCCTGAGGACCACTTTCGGCTCGCCGATCTTCGCCGACTTTGTCCCCGGCGAGGACGACTTCTTCGTCGAGCGTGTCCGCAAGGCGGGCGCCATCATCATCGGCAAGACCAACGTTCCCGAATTCGGACTTGGCTCCAACACCTACAACAGCGTGTTCGGCCCGACGCTCAACGCCTTCGATGCGCTTCTCACCGCCGGCGGCTCGAGCGGCGGCGCTGCGGTGGCGCTGGCGCTCGACATGCTGCCGGTCGCCGACGGCAGCGACTTCGGCGGCTCGTTGCGCAACCCTGCCGCCTACAACAACGTCTACGGCTTCCGCCCCTCGCAGGGACTGGTCCCGGCCGGGCCGGACATCGATGTCTTCCATGCCCAGATGGGCGTCGAAGGGCCAATGGGCCGCAGCGTCCGCGACATCGCC
>NZ_RZOF01000311.1:0-7426 GCF_003998955.1 Mesorhizobium sp. M4B.F.Ca.ET.017.02.2.1
GAACAGCGCTTGCGCATCGACGCGGTCGCCAAGGACGGTGCGGACCGCTGCGGCGTAGCGTGGAAAATCCTTGCGGAGATGGCGCTTCAGCCGAAGCTTCGAACTCCAGGCGCAGATCGGCGCCCACCAGACGACCGGCAGTGTCGCGGCGACGACGAGAAGGAAAGAAAAGAGCAGGCTTTCGCGAAGATCGCGGTTCGAGAAGCGGCGCAGCCGGCCGGGCCCGACCAGCCTGCGGCTGAAGAAGCGCACCGCTTCGCCACGCTCCGGCACCGGCACGTCGGCGATGATCTCGGTGTGATGGACGGGGGACGATCTCCTGCGGTCGGCCCTGCGGGATTTTCCGAACCACGGCAGCCTCATCGGATCGGTGTCCCGCCTGTTCCTGGTTGCGTCCGAAAGGCCGCTCTACTGCGTCCATGGCCGCTGCGCAATCGGGCACGAGCATTCGAGCGCCCAGGGGACGGGCGCAGGCCTTGATGCGGAGCTTCAGGTCCGGGCTAATTATTTGTTTATACGCAATTCCGGACGGAAGGCTACGGCGAAGTCGCCGAGCCTAACCGTTACATGCTTTTCCTGGAATTGCTCTAGATCTGCGACGTCAGCTCGACGGGGAAATCGTCATTGTCGGCGTCGCGCATGGCGGCGAGGCTGCGGTTGTCGAGCACTTCGGCGATCGCCTGGCGCACTTCCAGCATCATGTGCCGGACCTGGCAGGTCGCCTCGTCGCAATCCTCGCAGCGCTGGTACTGCGTGCGGCTGGCGCAGGGGATCGGCGCCAGCGGACCGTCGAGGACACGCACGACATGGCCGATCTTGATCTCGGAGGCCGGGCGGGCAAGGCGATAGCCGCCTTCCTTGCCCTTGCGGCTCTGGACGAAGCCGGCATTGCGCAACTCGCCCAGAATGGCGTCGAGGAATTTCTTCGGAATGTTGTTGGCGACGGCGATATCGTTGACGAATGCAAGCTGGCCGGCCGGCAGGCCGGAAAGATGCACGAGGGCCTTGAGGCCGTATTTGCCTTTTTTGGTAAGCATGCCCGATTCAGTTCATGAAAAACCCCAACCGCCTGCATCTGGCGGTTGTTTGTGTGCAAATCATGACGTCTCGGATCGCGTATTGCCGTTTCGCGCAAAACAAGCCGCCCGACGGCACGTTAGGCACAAACGCGTTGATTCTTTGTAACGTTTCTCACAGATGAGGTCGGGATTTTGCCAGGAATCGGCCTGCTGGCGCATGAAATGAGGAAAGCCGGCGAAGCCGGCTTTCCTGTTCAGGTCGACGCCGAGGCGCTGGAGCCGTCAGCGGCTGCCATAGGCCTGGTCGAGCAGGCCGCCAGCGGCGAAATGCTCGGCCTGCACCTTGGGCCAGCCGCCGAAGACGTCGTCCACCGTCAGCAGGCGGACATCGGGGAACTGGTCCTTGTACTTCGCCGCGACCGCCGTATCGCGGATGCGGTTGCCGTTGCGGGCAAGGATGTCCTGGCCTTCGGAAGTATAGAGGAAGTCGAGATAGGTCCTGGCGAGATCGCGCGTGCCATGCTCGTCGGCAACCTTGCCGACGATGGCGACGGGGAATTCCGCCAGCAAGCTGACCGAGGGCGTGACCTGCTCGAACTTGTCGTCGCCATACTCCTTGCGGATGCCGCGCGTCTCCGATTCGAAGGTGATCAGCACGTCGCCGATCTCGCGCTGCACGAAGGTCGTTGTGGCGGCACGGCCGCCGGTGTCGAAGACCGGCACGTTGTTGAACAGCTTGGTGATGAACTCCTTCACCTTGGCGTCGTCGCCCTTGAAGGCCTCCTTGGCGTAAGCGGTGGCGGCGAGATAGGTGTAGCGCGCATTGCCCGATGTCTTGGGGTTGGGGAAGATCACCTGCACGTCGTCGCGCACCAGATCGTTCCAGTCCTTGATGTGCTTGGGGTTGCCGGCGCGCACCAGGAAGGACGGCAGCGAATAGAAGGGCGAGGCGTTGTCTGGGAAATCCTTCTGCCAGTCGGCGGAAACGAGCCCCTTCTTGACCAGGAAATCGACATCGGTGACCTGGTTCAAGGTGACGACATCGGCGCCGAGCCCTTCGGCGATGGCGCGCGCCTGAGCGGAGGACCCGGCATGCGACTGGTCGATCGTCACGCCCGGATGTTCGGCGACGAAGGCCTTGTTGACTTCGGCGAACAGCTCGCGGCCGACGTCGTAGGACGCGTTAAGCAACCTGTCGGCCGACCAGGCCTCGGAGGATGCGAGGAAGAGGGTGGCCAGTGCCGCCGCGCCAAGCAAAAATCGCTTCATGAAAACCGGCTCCTTGAGAGTTGCAACAAGGGCGCAGGATAATAGCACAAGGCCGGCCAGCGCCAGACATGCGAGCCGGCGCTATCGTGTCGTCGTCGGAAAAGATTCCGCCGAAACAAATGCTTGTTAGGATTTTCTTTCAGGCTGATTCAGCTGGCTTTTCCGGGCTCGGACGCCGGGAAAAGTTTCCAGCGCCGCGGCCTGAATGCCACCCGGCTCTTCTGCGCCGCCGGATGATCGACGGGCAGCTCGACCTCGACCCGCTGGCGCTCGCCGCCGATCTCGAGCTCCACCCGCCTGGTGCCGGCGACGCGGCGGCTGGCGGCAACGGTGCCGGCGATGCAGCCGCTGCAGCCGTCGAGCAGTTCGACGTCATGGGGGCGGAAATACAGCAGCGCGTCGCCCGAGGCCGCATGCGGGGCGGACAGGCCGATCGACCGGTCGGCGATCCAGACCTCGCCGCTCTCGACCTTGACCGGCAGGCAGCTCGATTCGCCGATGAAGCTATAGACGAAGGGCGAGTTCGGGGTGTCGTAGATTTCATCGGCGGAACCGACCTGCTCGATGCGGCCCTGGCTCATCACCACGACGCGGTCGGCGAGCTCCAGCGCCTCTTCCTGGTCGTGGGTGACGAAGACCGTGGTGTGGCCGGTGCGGTCGTGGATCTCGCGCAACCAGCGGCGAAGCTCACGGCGCACCTGGGCGTCGAGCGCGCCGAACGGCTCGTCGAGCAACAGCACCTTCGGTTCGATCGCCATGGCGCGGGCAAGCGCGACGCGCTGGCGCTGGCCGCCCGAGAGCTGCGCCGGGTAGCGCTTCTCCAGGCCCGAGAGCTGGACGAGGTCGAGAAGCTCCGAGGCGCGGCGACGGATCTCCTGCGCCGGCGGGCGTGCCGCGCCGTGGCGGACCTTGAGGCCGAAGCCGATATTGTCGGCGACGGTCATGTGGCGGAACAGCGCGTAGTGCTGGAAGACAAAGCCGACATTGCGCTCCTGTATCGACTTCTGCGAGGCGTCATCGTCGCCGAAGAAGATCGTGCCCTTGGTCGGCCGCTCCAGCCCGGCGATCAGGCGCAGAAGCGTCGTCTTGCCGGAGCCGGACGGGCCCAGCAGCGCGATCAGCTCGCCCGACTTGATGTCGAGCGAGACGTCGTGGAGGGCAGGAAACCGCTCAAACTCCTTGCGCACGTTGGCAACGCGAACTTCCATAAACCGTCCCTTTTGTCGGTGCCTGCCGTTATCCCAAAACCGGTTCGCGCTTTTGGGCGATATGCATTCAGTGTCCGCGCGTGGCGGCGATCTCGGCGCCGTAGCGCATCTCGAGAAGTGTTTTCAAGACCAACGTCACCAGCGCCAGGCCGGCAAGCAGCGAAGCGACGGCGAAGGCGCCGACGGCATTGTACTCGTTGTAGAGGATTTCGACATGCAGCGGCATGGTGTTGGTGAGGCCCCGTATGTGCCCCGACACCACCGACACCGCGCCGAACTCGCCCATGGCGCGGGCGTTGCAGAGCAGGACGCCGTAGAGCAGGCCCCATTTGATGTTCGGCAGCGTCACGTACCAGAAGGTCTGCCAGCCATTGGCGCCGAGCGAAAGCGCGGCCTCCTCGTCGCCATTGCCCTGTTCCTGCATCAGCGGGATCAGTTCGCGGGCAACGAAGGGGAAGGTGACGAAGACGGTGGCGAGCACGATGCCCGGCACGGCGAACAGGATGACGACGCCATGCGCCTTCAACCAGGCGCCGAGCACGCCCTGGGCGCCGAACAGCAGCACGTAGACCAGGCCGGAAATCACGGGCGAGACCGAGAACGGCAGGTCGATGAGGGTGGTCAGGAAGGCCTTGCCCTTGAACTCGAACTTGGCGATCGCCCAGGCGGCGGAAATGCCGAAGACGAGGTTGAGCGGCACCGAGATCGCCGCCACCAGCAGTGTCAGCCGGATGGCCGAGCGCGTGTCGGAACTGGCCAGCGCCTCCGAATAGGCACCGACGCCCTTTGCCAGCGCCTCGTGGAAGACGACGATCAGCGGCATGAGCAGGAAGACGGCGAGGAAGGCGAAGGCCACGGCCATCGCCACGATGCGCACCGGCCGGCTTTCGGTGACCGCCGCCGACTGGCTTTCGTGATGCGGTTCGTAGGATTTGATTTCGGGGTCAGCCATAGCGTTTGCGGCTCCATGACTGTGCCAGGTTGACGACCAGCAGCATCAGGAACGACAGCGCCAGCATGATGGCTGCGATAGCGGTGGCGGCCGGATAATTGTACTCCTCCAGCCTGATCACGATCAGCAGCGGTGCGATCTCCGACTTGAACGGCAGGTTGCCGGCGATGAAGATGACCGAGCCGTACTCGCCGACACCGCGCGCGAAGGCGAGCGAGAAGCCGGTGATGATCGCCGGCGCCAGGCCCGGGAACAGGATGCGGGTGATGATCTGGAAACGGTTGGCGCCGAGCGTGGCGGCCGCTTCCTCGACCTCCTTGTCGAGCTCTTCCATGATCGGCTGCACGGTGCGCACGACGAAGGGCAAGCCGATGAACACCAGCGCGATGACGATGCCGAGCGGCGTATAGGCGACCTTGATGCCCAGCGGCATCAGCAATTTGCCGATCCAGCCGTTCGGCGCGTAAAGCGTGGTGAGCGCGATGCCGGCGACGGCGGTCGGGAGCGCGAAAGGCAGGTCGACCATGGCATCGACGATGCGACGGCCGGGAAAGCGGTAGCGCACCAGCACCCAGGCGACGATGGTGCCGAAGACGACATTGACGCCGGCGGCGATGAAGGCGGTGCCGAAACTGATTTCAAGCGCGTTGATGGTGCGGCGGTCGGCAGCGATCGCCCAGAAATCGGTCCAGCCGAGTGCCGCCGAGCGCCAGACCAGCCCGGAGAGCGGGATGAGGATGATGAGCGTGAGGTAGGCAAGCGAGAAGCCGAGCGTCAGTCCGAAACCCGGAATGACACTCGGCTGCTTGAATCGCCACCCCGCCGGCGCGGGTGCTGTGGTCGTGGAATTCTGGTTCGTCCCTTCTTATTCAGACCAGACTGCCGTCGGTGAATGTCCCGGCCGCGAGGCCGTCGCGCCTCACTGGGCAGGCTTGTAAATCTGGTCGAATATACCACCATCGCCGAAATGATAAGGCTGCGCCTTCTTCCAGCCGCCGAAAAGCGGATCGTCGATGGTGATCAGCTTGATCTCGGGCAGTTTGGCGAGGTCCTCGGCGGGCACCAGATCGGGCTTTGCCGGACGATAGTGGTTCTTGGCGATCAGCGTCTGGCCCTCCTTGGAGTAGAGGTAGCCGAGATATGCCTCGGCGACCTTGCGCGTGCCCTTGGCGTCGACATTGGCGTCGACCACCGCGACAGGCGGTTCGGCCAGGATCGAGGTCGGCGGATAGACGATGTCGAAATTGTCGGCGCCGAATTCGTCGAGCGCGAGATAGGCCTCGTTTTCCCAGGCCAGCAGCACGTCGCCCAGGCCCTTTTGCGCGAAGGTCACGGTCGAGCCGCGCGCGCCGGTGTCGAGGACCGGCACTTGGGAGTAGAGCTTGGCGATGAATTCCTTGGTCTTGGCCTCGTCGCCGCCGTCATTGGCGTTGGCATAGGCCCAGGCGGCGAGATAGTTCCAGCGCGCGCCGCCGGAGGTCTTCGGGTTGGGCGTGATCACCTGGACGCCGTCCTTGATCAGGTCGTTCCAGTCATGGATGCCCTTGGGGTTGCCCTTGCGGACCAGGAAGATGATGGTCGAGGTGTAAGGGGCCGAATTGTTCTCGAACTTTTTGCGCCAGTCCGGATTGATCTTCTTCGCCTTCGAGACGATGGCGTTGATGTCGCCTTCGAGCGCCAGCGTCACGACATCGGCGTCGAGGCCGTCGATCACGGCGCGAGCCTGCGCGCCCGATCCGCCATGCGACTGCTGGATGGTCACGGTCTCGCCGGTCTCGGCCTTCCAGTGCGCGGCGAAGGCCTCGTCATAGGCCTTGTAGAGTTCACGCGTCGGATCGTAGGACACGTTGAGAAGGGTCGTATCGGCGAACGCCAAACCGAGCGCGCCGAACTGGACAGATGAGGCGACCAGCGCGCCAAGCAATTTCTTGAAATGAGGTTTGGTCATTTCCGCCTCCGTTGATGACGACCGAACTCTAGCGAATTGATAGAATTTAGATGCATTCAATGTTGCCTTTTTTGGCCTATCGGAGAAATTTTTCGCCGATCGCCTGCCCCTTGGGGAAATGGTTTCCTCATATTAGATAGACCGCCTCCTCGCCGGGCCGACGCTATCTAGGAGCGGGCCGCCCTCAGGCAAGGCTGCGCGGCGACAGGTCGGCCTTCGCGGCTGGACCTCTAAGGCGCGGTGACGGGAAAGTCGAAGCGTTGCTTCGGGAACGGCTCGTCCGTCAGCGTGAAGTGCCACCATTCGCGGGCGTAGTTGCGGAAACCGGCGCCGCGCATGGCCTCGACCAGTCGCTTGCGGTTTGCCGCCGCGTTGCCGGGGAGCGGATGGTGGGCGGTTTCGCTGGCCTGGTCGAAACAGTCGAAGCCGGTGGCGAAATCGAGCGTTTCGGCATCGGGAGCGCCGCAGGCAGGGCGGGGAGCGGCCGCGCCAGCAACGGGCGCAATGGCGAGATCCACGGTCGAGCCGCGCGAATGGTTGGAGAGCTCGCCGATATACCCCTTGGCGATGAGGTCGCCGCGGTTCACTGAGGGGTACCATTGCGGGTCCGGAGGCCCGCCCGATCGCGTCCACCCGACCATGTCGGCGACGGCCCGCGCCGGGCGGTAGCAGTCGAAGACCACCAGAGTCAGGCCCTTTTGTGCGATCGCTTTCTGGACGCTTGAAAGCGCCTTTGCCGCCTGCCTAGTCAGGATGCAGACCGGCGCCTCATAGCCGTCGACCTGGCGGCGCAGGAAGTTTTTGTTCCCGGCATAGCGGATGTCCTGGCGAATGGTCGCATCGACATCGGCGAGCCTGACGAAGCCGAAGGGCGGGGCATCTGCGTAAGCCGAGAGAGGGCTCGCGATTGCTAGCGCAAGCGCTGCGAAGAATGCTCCCCACAGAGGTCGGCGCGAGGCCCCCCTCTCTGCCCTGCCGGGCATCTCCCCCTCAAGGGGGGAGATTGGCTTCGGCGCGGCTCCCGCCTTTC
>NZ_RZOF01000312.1:0-7403 GCF_003998955.1 Mesorhizobium sp. M4B.F.Ca.ET.017.02.2.1
TTTCTACGCTGTGAACACAATGCAGCCGCCATACCAGCCGAGCGGCAATGATCCGGCGCCCGGCGGCGATCCGCTCCTCGCGGACCCGTCCAAGCCGACAACGCTGCCGCCGCAGACGGAGCCGACCATCGGCGATATGCTCAGTCTCAAGCAGGTCAGCTGGGCATGGTACTCGGGCGCCTGGCAGTACACGCTCGACCATGGCAATCACACGCCGATCCCGAATTTCCAGTACCATCACCAGCCGTTCAACTATTACGCCAACTACGCGCCGGGCACCGAGGCCAGGCGGGAACACCTGCGCGACGCCGGGCTGGCTGGCGTGAGCTTCATTCAGGCGATCGACGACGGCGCCCTGCCTCAGGTCTCCTTCTACAAGCCGCAGGGCAATCTCAACGAGCATTCCGGCTATGCCGACATCCAGGCCGGAGACCGCCATATCGCCGATGTCATCAGCCATCTGGAGAAGAGCCCGCAATGGCCGCATATGCTGGTCGTTGTCGCCTATGACGAGAACGGCGGCATCTGGGATCACGTCGCGCCGCCCAAAGGCGACCGCTGGGGACCGGGCACGCGCATCCCCGCGATCATCGTTTCGCCTTTTGCCAAGCATGGCTATGTCGATCAAACGCCCTATGACACGACGTCGATCCTGCGCTTCATCACCGAGCGTTTCGAATTGCCGGTCCTGCATGGCATCGTGGTTCGCGACAGGGCAGTGGCCGCGCATGGCGAACCGCCGCTCGGCGATCTCACCGGTGGGCTCGACCTGAATTGAGGGCGCGTATCTGGAGGACAACGATGGATGTCGACAGGGTTGTTGCCTTGGTCACTGCTGGCGGCATCGAACTCACTGACCGCCGCCGCAACGCCAAGGGCGATGGCTGGTCGCTGAGCTTCGCCAACGGTGCCACGGTGGAGGTGGGTGACGACGGGTCGGCACGCGTTGCCGGCAAGGGCGCCAGGGCCGTGGCCAGGCTGCTCGACCTGCCGAGCGCGACGCGCGCCAGCTGAGCCAGGCGACGTCGCCGCCTGGCCGCCACTGCCGTCATTTGGGATTTCTGGTCAAAATTGCCGACGCCACGCAAGGGCCTGGCGCAGCCGGCTTTCTCTCGGTTTCCGCCCGAAAGACGTCACGAGGCGGACGCGACGACCCCCGGTTGCACGCGTCCGAACTCGACGTCCCAACTGCGTTCCGCCGGTGCGGCTTCGCCGCTCAGCCCGAGCTTGGGGAAAAGCAGTTCCGCGACATTGAAGACCTCTTCCAGATGCGGGTAGGCGGACGCGATGATCGTTTCGATGCCGATCTCCTGATACTCGCGGATGCGCGCGGCAACGTTGTCGGGATTTCCGACCAAGGCCGTTCCAGCACCCCCACGCACCAGCCCGGGTCCGGCCCACAGGTTCGGACCGACAACCAGCCGGTCTCGTCGACCCTGATGCAGAGCCGACATGCGCTTCTGTCCAACCGATTCCGAGATATTGACGAATCCGTTCTGGGCCTCGGCGATCAGGTCGTCGGTGACGCGGCTGATCAGTCGGTCTGCGGCGGCCCAGGCCTCATCCTCAGTTTCGCGAACGATCAAATGGATGCGAAGGCCGAAGCGGATCGTTCGGCCTTGCGCCGCTGCGGCCTGCCTGACCCGCCCGATCTTTTCGGCGAGCTGGTCCACCGGTTCGCCCCAACTCAGATAGGCGTCCACGTGCTTGGCGGCGATCGCAATGCCGGCGTCGGACGAACCTCCGAACCACAGTGGAGGATGGGGCTGTTGAACCGGCGGGAAGGAAATGTCGGTGCCGTGGGCGGAAAGATACTTGCCCTCGAAATCCGCCGGTTCACCTGAAAGGATTCGCCGCCAGATGGTCAGGAACTCGTCGGTCTGCGCGTAGCGGTCGTCATGGTTGAGCTTGTTGCCGTCACCGGCGAGGTCGGCTGGATCCGCGCCGGTGACGACATTGAGCAGCACCCGGCCGCCCGAAATCCTGTCCAGCGTGGCGGCATGGCGCGCAAAGAGGGCCGGCGTTCCGCTGCCCGGCCGGAGCGCTACGAGGAATTTCAGCCGTTCGGTCAGCGGGATCAGGCCGGCTGCAACGATCCAGGCGTCCTCGCACCGCGTTCCGGTAGGCAAGAGCACGCCCTTGAAGCCAAGTCGATCGGCGGCTTGGGCGATCTCCCTGAGGTAGCGGAAGGTTGCCGGCCGGTGCCGCTCGTCGGTGCCGAGATAGGGGCCGTCACCATGGGTCGGCAGATACCAGTAGAGATCGAGCGGGCGGATGTTGCTGGACATCGGATTGTTCCTTCAGTGACAGGGGTGTGTGTTGACGGGCAGTTGTCAGAGCTTGCCCTTCCAGGGGACGAGGCGGTGCTCCAGCCAGCGCATGCCGCTCGTGAAAGCGAACGCCAGGGCGGCAATGACGATGAGGCCGACGAAGACAACGTCGGTAGCGAGGAAGTTGGCCGCGGACATGATCATGTAGCCGAGCCCCGACTGCGCCGCGATCAACTCGGCCGCGACCAAGGTGGACAGTCCGGCTCCGATGGCAATTCGCAGGCCGGTCAGGATTTCCGGCAATGCGGATGGCAGGATAATGGTCGTGAACAATTGCAGGCGGCTCGCGCCAAGGGACAGCGCGGCATTGATCCGCTCAACGGGCACTGAACGGACTCCGGCCTGCGCGGCAAAGCAGATCGGGGCAAAGGTCGATAGCGTGAGGAGCGTGATCTTGGAGGTTTCGCCGATGCCGAGCCAGATGATCAGCAGCGGCAGATAGGCCAGGGGCGGCAAGCCCCAGTAGAGGTCGATCGGAACGCTGAAGATCCCCCTGATCCAACGGTTGAGGCCCATCAACAGGCCAAGGGGAACACCCAGCACAATTCCCGCGCCCAGAGCCGCGGCGATGCGGCCAAGGCTTGCCAGCGTGTGGTTGAGAAGCGTGTCGTTGGCATAGCCGTCGGCCGCGACGGCGCTGAACTGTGCCAGGACCTCGGCCGGGGACGGCAGGAACAGCGGTGACGCCCAGCCGAAGCGTGCGGCGAGGAACCACAATGCAATCAGCGACGCAAGCGTAACCAGGCTGATTCCGAGTGTGTTCGTCGATGCGGATCGACGTGGCCGAGCCGGCGGCGCGCGCCGGGCGGTCGAAGTCTGGAATGTGGTTGGGGAATTGGCGGCAAGCGTCATTGCAAGGTTCCTGTGCGGGCGCCTTCCGGCTGATGGATGAGCGAGCGGATTTCCTGCCGCATTTCGATGAAGCGCGGATGGGACTGGATCGGCCCGATGTCGCCGCTTTCGGCGAAGTCGCGCACGAAGTCGGCGTCGAACCGGGCGACGATACGACCTGGCCGGGGCGACATCACAACGATCGTCGTGCCGAGCGTCAGGGCTTCCTCGATCGAATGGGTGATGAACAGGATCTGCTTGCCCGTCTTGGCCCAGACTGAGGCCAGAAGCTGCTGCATGGTCTCGCGCGTCAGGCTGTCGAGCGCGCCGAACGGCTCGTCCATCAAGAGGATCTTCGGATCTGTGGCCAGCGCCCGCGCGATGCCGACCCGCTGGCGCATGCCGCCCGACAGTTCGTAGGGCGGCTTTTCGGCGAAATCGGCGAGGCCGACCAGTTCCAGCAGGCGTCTTGACCGCTCGTGGCGTTCTGCGCGGGGAACCCCCCGGTACTTCAGGCCGAGCGCGACGTTGTCCAGCACGCTGGCCCATGGCAGCAGAGTATCCTTCTGGAACACGACGCCACGATCGCCGCCTGGCGCCGCGATTTCCCGTCCGTCCAGCGTGATCGTGCCTTCGGTGAGCGGCAGGAAGCCGGCGATCGCGTTCAATAACGTCGACTTGCCGCACCCGGAAGCACCGACCGCGACGACGATGGAAGCGGGGGCGATATCGAGCGAGACGTGATCGAGCGCATGCACGTCCTGTCCATCGGAAGCCGGAAAGGTGACGCTGGCATCTCGGATTCGAAGCATGGTGGCCTCCGGGCGATTTGGCTGGCGCGCCAGCCAAATCGGGGTTCCTTCAGGGATTGCTAGTTCGAGGCCTTGGCCACTTCGACATATTGCGGATCGGCGAAGGCCGCGTAGCTGTCCTTGACCGAGGTGATCTTGTGCTGGTCCTTCAGGAAGCCCGCGGTGTCCTTGAGGATTTTCGCGACCGCGCTCTTCTCGCCACCGCCCAGCCATTTGTCGGAGACCTGTTCGTCGAGCGGCGGGACGACCGTCGTCTTCAACTGCTCCGAATTCTCGGCCGCTGTGCCGCCTTGCAATTTTGCGATCAGCTTCGCGTTCTCGGTATCCGGGCCCCAGGCGGCCGGATTGCTCAGGTAAGCCTGGTTATAGCCGTCGATCAGCCGGACATACTGGCCGAGGAACTCCGGATTGGCCTTGGCGAACGCGCCGGTGACGACCAGACCGCCGAAGGTCGGCGCGCCGCGATCGGCGACCTGGCCGGCCGTGAGCAGGATCTTGCCGTTCTTCTTGAGCTCGGAAAGAGCCGGATCCCAGACGAAGCCACCGTCAATGTCGCCGCGCTTCCAGGCCGCGACGATCTCGGGCTGTGGAATAGCTATGACCTGGGTTTCCTTCTCGGAAATGCCTTCCTGCTTGAGCACGGCGAGAAGCTGGTAGTGATCGGTCGAGACCGGTGCGGCGGCGAGCTTCTTGCCGCGCAGGTCCGCCGGCGACTTGATTTCGGGTCGCACCACGAGCGCCTCGCCGTCGCGGGAGACCGACGAGATGTAGAACGCCTTCACGTCGATGCCCTTGCTGATGGCGGCCGAGAACGGGCTCGATCCGACATCGCCGATCTGGACGTCACCGGATGCGATGGCGGCGAAGATGTCGGCGCCGGAGTTGAAGCGGCGGAATTCGATGTTCCAGCCCGTCTTCTTGGCAAGGTCGCCATTGGCGATGCCAAGATTATAGGGGTTGGCGCCGGTCTGGTAGGCGACGACGACTTTCTTGTCGTCCGCGGCGTTTGCCGCGGTACTGGCGGAAGCCAGGGCAAGTCCAAAAAGGGTGGCGGAAATCAATTTTCGCATGGGCTTTAATCCTTGGAACAGAGGCACAGCCTCGATTGCAGCCGATCGGAGCGGCCGTGAATTAAAGTCCACTGAATTTATAGACTTAGACAGAAATGAAATTCCGAAAGCCTGTTCCTCGATAGAAAAGATCTGACGCGAACCGGCCCTAATGGATCACCCACACGCAACATCAGGCGTGCGCCGCATCGTCGGCGCCGCTGCCGATGTTACGGATTTTAAGTCAAATTTTACCGAACTGGCGCCATGGCTTTTGCGCTGCCGGGGTGTTCCTGCCGGCCTGTTTCGCGTATGGGGTAACGATGCGTATTGTCCGGACGATTCAGCTGGTTCTCGCCTCCGGCCTGATGGCCGTCTCTTCGGCCCATGCCGGCGAGGGGAGCTGGATTTCGGGCGACTGGTACCTGACGCTCGGCGCAACCGGCCTCATCGCGCCGAATTTCGAGGGCGGCAAGAAGTACATGCTCGGTGCCCAGCCGATCATCTCGCTCGGCAAGGTGGGTCCGGAAGCGCGCTTCACCTCGCGCAACGACAACATCTCGCTGGCGCTGATCGACGACGGCAGCGTGCGCGCCGGCCTGACCGGCAAGTTCCTGTTCTCCCGCAGCAGCAAGGATGAACTGGCGGGTCTCGACCCGGTGCGCTGGGGCGGCGAGGTCGGCGGCTTCTTCGAATTCTATCCGCTTGACTGGGTGCGAGCCCGCGCCGAGCTCAGGCATGGCATCCGCGCCCATGACGGCTTCGTCGCCGATATCGCGGCCGATGCCTTCTACGATGTGACGCCCACGGTCCGCATCTCCGGCGGGCCGCGCGTCTCCTTCGCCTCATCGGGCTATTTCGACGCCTATTACGGCGTCAATGCCACCGAAGCGGCGGCCTCCGGCCTCAGCGAGTACCATCCGGGCGGCGGCCTGAAGTCGACCGGCCTCGGCGGTGCGATCACCTGGAAGGTGACCGAGCCGATGACGGCCAGCCTGTTCGGCGAATATTCGCGCCTGATGGGCCCGGCCGCCGATTCCAGCCTGGTCCGGGAGCGCGGCGATCGCAACCAGTTCACGGTCGGCGTCTCGACCACCTATCGCTTCGACTTTTCGATGTAGCCGCCTGAACTCGGCGCTTTATTCCTGCTGACTAATCCGCTAAAAGCCCGGCCATGACGAGCTTTTCGCGCCTGTTTGCGATCGCGATACGAATTACGAGCCCGGTGTTCCGGGTGGCCTGAGCGCCGCCGGAGCCGCCGGGACTGTTGCGCGCGCGCCTCGCGCTTTTTTCAGAACATGATAGTTCAACGCCCGAGCCTGTTTGTCGCCGGGCAATGCACATGGCAGACCAATGACCGATACCGCTGAAACGATCGACTATTCCAAAACGCTCTATTTGCCGCAGACGGATTTCCCGATGCGCGCCGGCTTGCCGGAAAAGGAGCCGGCGCTGGTCAAGCGCTGGCAGGACATGGACCTCTACCGCAACCTGCGCGAGGAGGCCGCCGGGCGCGAGAAATTCGTGCTGCATGACGGCCCGCCCTACGCCAATGGCAACATCCATATCGGCCATGCGCTGAACAAGGTGCTCAAGGACGTCATCAACCGCTCCTTCCAGATGCGCGGCTACGACGCCAACTACGTGCCGGGCTGGGATTGCCACGGCCTGCCGATCGAGTGGAAGATCGAGGAGCAATACCGCGCCAAGGGCAAGAACAAGGACGAGGTCCCGGTCAACGAGTTCCGCAAGGAATGCCGCGACTTCGCCGCGCACTGGATCAAGGTGCAGGGCTCAGAGTTCCAGCGCCTCGGCGTCGTCGGCGATTTCGACAATCCCTATACGACGATGGCCTTCCACGCCGAGGCGCGCATCGCCGGCGAACTGTTGAAATTCGCCATGTCGGGCCAGCTCTATCGCGGCTCCAAGCCGGTTATGTGGAGCGTCGTCGAGCGCACCGCGCTTGCCGAGGCCGAGGTCGAGTACCAGGATTATGAGAGCGACACGATCTGGGTGAAATTCCCGGTCGCGAGCCTCGCGCGCCCGGTCGACGGCGCCGAGGACGCGCCGGCGGCGGTGCTGTCGGAATCCTCGCTCGACCTCATCGAGGCCCATGTCGTCATCTGGACGACGACGCCCTGGACGCTGCCCGGCAACCGCGCCGTCAGCTATTCGCCGCGCGTCGCCTACGGCCTCTACGAGGTGACGGCGGCCGAGAACGCGTTCGGCCCGCAGCCCGGCGAGAAGCTGATCTTCGCCGACGCCCTTGCCGAGGATGCCTCGGCCAAGGCCAAGGTCACCTTGAACCGCCTTCACGATGTTTCGGCCGAACAGCTTGCAAGCCTGACGCTGTCGCATCCGTTCAGGGGGCTGGCCGACGG